>JANXUK010000040.1 GCA_025356275.1 Sphingomonadales bacterium
GTCGTAAGCGCGCGCCTGCTCGACCGGATCGCCGGCATCGATCAGATCGACGAAATTGACGCCCTTCACCACGCGCCCATCGCGGACATCAAGGCAGGGGATGATGCGGATGCGGACGGTCATTTCCCGTTCATCCGCGCCAATCGAATGCCAATCACAGCAACGAGAATAGCCTGCACGCCCCAATAAACCATTGTGAAACAATAACGCTTTGGCTGCTCCCTCTGATCAAAGAACAGTTGATACTTGAGACTGACCCAGCCGCGGAGAAACCCGAGGATCACAATTCGTGCTTCGTAAACCGAGGCCATGGCACACAATACGGCGATGATGGCTGAGTGCCTCATACCCGCCCCGCCATCGCAATCGCCGCCGCCAAATCCAGCCTGCCCTCGAACAACGCCCGCCCGGTAATCACGCCCTCGATCCCTTCACCCGCATGCAGCGCCAGCATGCGAATGTCGTCCAGCCCCTTGACCCCGCCGCTGGCGATCACTGGCAGCCGGGTCTGGCGCGCGAGGTCAACGGTGGCCTCGATATTGGCGCCTTTCAGCAAGCCGTCGCGACCGATGTCGGTGAACAGCAGGCTGGCGACGCCGGCATCCTCGAACCGGCGGGCAAGGTCGACCACTGGCACGTCGGACAGCTCGGCCCAACCCTCGGTGGCGACCATGCCGTCGCGCGCGTCCACCGCGACCACGATACCGCCGGGGTAGGCCCTGGCCATGTCCTTGACGAAGGCCGGGTCTTTCAGCGCCGCCGTGCCCATCACGATCCGCGACACGCCAAGGTCGAACCAGCCATCGACCGCGATCCGGTTGCGGATGCCGCCGCCCAATTGCACGTGGCCGGGGAACGCCCTGAGGATGCCCTCCACCGCCTCCCGATTGCGCGCGCCGCCCGCGAATGATCCGTCGAGGTCGACGACATGGAGATGTTGTGCGCCCGCCTCTGCGAAGATCAACGCCTGCGCCGCCGGGTCGTCGCCATAGACGGTGGCGCGGGCCATATCGCCCTCCGCCAGGCGGACGACCTGCCCGGCCTTGAGGTCGATGGCGGGAAAGACGATTATGGCTTCCACTCCAGAAAACGGCCCAGCAGCGCCAGACCGTAAGCCTGGCTCTTCTCCGGGTGGAACTGCACCCCGACGATATTGTCGCGCGCCACCGCCGCGGTCAGGCCGCCGCCATGATCGGTCAGCGCGCCGATATGATGGCCATCGACCGGCACGAAATGGTACGAATGGAGGAAATAGGCCTCGCCCGGCTCGATCAGCACGCAGCCCGGCGGGCCATGCTTCACCGCGACATCGTTCCAGCCCATATGCGGCACCTTGATGGCGGGATCGGTGACGGGAATCGCGCAAACCTCCCCCGCGATCCAGCCCAGCCCCGGCGTGATCCCATGCTCAACGCCTCGGCTGGCCAGCAATTGCATGCCCACGCAGATGCCCAGGAACGGCGCCGCGCCCACCATCACCCGCTCGGTCATCGCCTCGGTCAGGCCGGGGATCGCGGCGAGGCCCTCAGCGCAGGCCTTGAAGCTGCCCACGCCGGGCAGCACGATGCGGTCGGCCGCGCGCACCACATAGGGGTCGGCGGTGATCGTCACGCCGCCTGCCCCCGCCGCCCTCAGCGCATTGGCCACCGAATGGAGATTGCCCGCGCCGTAATCGATCAGGGCAAGAGTGTCGGTCATCGCCGCCTCAGTCCACAGAGCCGGCGCCGAGGATGCCCTTGGTCGAGGGCACCGCGCTGCCCTTGCGCGGATCAAGCTCCACCGCCTGACGCATCGCGCGGGCGAAACCCTTGAAAATGCCCTCGATAATATGGTGGTTGTTCACGCCATGGAGCTGCTCGATATGCAGCGTGATCCCCACGGCCTGCGCGATCGAGTGGAACCAGTGCTCGAACAATTCGGTGTCCATCTCGCCCAGACGCGGCTGGCTGAAGCCCGCCTTCCACACCAGCCACGGCCGCCCCGATATATCGAGCGCCACCCGGCACAGCGCCTCATCCATCGGCGAATAGGCAGTGCCATAGCGGCCGATCCCCGCCTTGTCGCCCAGCGCCTCGGCAATGCACTGCCCGATGGCAATGGCGCTGTCCTCAGTGGTATGATGCTGGTCGACATGGAGGTCGCCCTTGATGTGGCATTTGATGTCGATCAGCGAGTGCCGGCTGAACTGCTCGATCATGTGATCCAGAAAGCCGATGCCAGTGGCGACATCATAGGCCCCCGTACCGTCGAGATTGACCGCGACATCGATCGCGGTCTCATGGGTTTTGCGGGTGATGCTGGCGCTGCGCATGGCGCCCGGCCTATAGGCATGGGGGCACGGATGGCAAGGGCTTCGCGCCATGCGCGGGTGGGGCTTCGCGCCATGCGCGGGTGGGGCTTCGCGCCATGCGCGGGTAGGGCTTCGCCATGCGCGGGTAGGGCTTCGCGCCATGCGCGGGTGGAACTTCGCGACGCCTGGCGCAAATGGGCGCGTGTTTACGGCAAATCCCCCCTTGACCCTCGCCCCTGCGCGTCCCACTTGAAGCGGCATGAGTGACACCGCGCCCGACAGCCTGATCCCCTATGACGAAATCGTGCAGGAGGCCCTGCGCGCGGTGGTGGGCCGGGTGCTGGGTCAGGTGGAGGCGAGCGGCGGCGATCTGCCCGGCAATCACCATTTCTACATCACATTCCGCACCCAGGCGCCGGGGGTCAACATCCCCAAGGTGCTGTCCACGCGCTTTCCCGATGAGATGACCATCGTGCTCCAGAACAAATTCTGGGAGCTGAAGGTGACGGACATCGGGTTCTCGGTCGGGCTGTCGTTCAACGCGGTGCCGTCCAAGCTGGTGGTGCCGTTTTCCGCGATCACCGCCTTTGTCGATCCGGCGGTGGATTTCGGCCTGCAATGGCAGACCGATGCCGCCGATATCGAGCCCGAGCCGCATGAGGACGCGCAAAACGATGCGCCCGTCCCCACCCAGCCGGGCAAGGCCGCCGCCGGGCCCGATGATGGCTCCAATGTGGTGAGCGTCGATTTCGGGCGCAAGAAATAAGGATACCGGCGTGAGCAATGACCGCATGATGGCGAAATTGCTGCGCGCGGGCAGCAGCAAGCTGGTCGACCACGCCATCGACCGCCTGCTGCCCGGCGCCGCCCCGGATTCCGCCAAGACGCCGGGCCGGAAGGGCGTGAAGTCTGCGCCCCAGAGCCAGAAGCAGCCCAAGCGGTCGCTGAGCGGCCGCATCGTCAATTTCATGCTGATGCGCGTCGCCACCCGCTCGGTGCCGGGCGCGATTGTGGTGGGTGCCGGGCTGATCGCCAAGCGGCTGCATGAGCGGCATAAGGCCCAGCTTGCCGCCGGCAAAAATCCGCCGACCCAGAAAAACGCGTGATCCCCGACCCGATCCGGGGCTTGATCGGGCACGCCCGTCCGCGCAAGAGCAGCCATGGCCGGCCCTGATTCCCCCTCCCCCGCCTCACCTGGCACCGCATCGGCCGATGCGCTGCACCGGCGCGGGCTGATGTTCATCCTGTCCTCGCCGTCGGGTGCGGGCAAGACCACGCTGGCACGGCGGCTGCTGGCGCATGATGGCGAGATCCGGATGTCGGTCTCGGTCACCACCCGCCCGATCCGCCCCGGCGAGGTGGATGGCCGCGACTATCACTTCACCGACAAGGCGCAGTTCGAGGCGATGGTCACAGGTGAGCATTTCCTCGAATGGGCGCATGTGTTCGGCCATTCGTATGGGACGCCCAAATCGCAGGTTAAGGCCGGCCTGCGCGCCGGCCACGACTTCCTGTTCGACATCGATTGGCAGGGGACGCAGCAGCTTTACCAGAAGCTGGAGACAGATGTCGTCCGCGTGTTCCTGCTGCCGCCCAGCATCGACGAATTGCGCCGGCGGCTGACCGCGCGCGGCACCGATGCCGCAGGGGTGATCGCCGAGCGGATGGAGCGCGCGCAGGCCGAGATCAGCCACTGGGACGGCTATGACTATGTCATCGTCAATGACGATATCGACACCTGCTTTGCCAAGGTGGTGCAAATTCTCGCCGCCGAGCGGATGCGCCGCGCGCGGCAAACCGGGCTCATTCCCTTCGTTCGCGGCTTGATGAAGCCCGATTCGTAACAATCGCACCCAAGGACCTGCTATGACCACGGCCATCAAACTGAGCTTCACCGAGGACGAAATCGGCATTCTGGTCGATGCGCTGGAAACCGATCTGGAGGGTTATGTCGAGGCCGCCAAGGAAGCGCGCGGTAACAACAACCGCGAGGATGTGAAGACCTTTACCGAGGCGGCGACGAACATTCAAACGCTGCTGACGCGGTTGCAGGAATTCGTGGAGTAACACGCCAGGCTCTTGTTATGGCGTGATTTACCGCCTCACTAGTGGTTCGTTTCCGACATTTGCATCCCTTTCGGTAAGGGCAGAGGCAAATGTCGGAAAACATAAGAACCACTAGATATTATATTGTTTCTAGTGGATTTTATAATTTTGCCATTCGAAAGCACCCTTTGCCGCAAGCGGGACTCGAATGTCAAAATCAATCCACTAGAGCAAGATGCGATAAAACAGAATCGCATCTTGCTCTAGAGTCTTTGTTTTCGCATCGTTTATTGCCAAAAACCGGCACCCACTTTTTGGCACGATGCTCTAACCGCGGTCACCCCGAATAAGGTGTCAGCACGATCTCTACCCGCCGGTTCGCGGCGCGCCCCTCGATGGTGGCGTTGGAGGCGACGGGCTCGGTCTTGCCAAAGCCCTGCGTATGCATCCGCCCCGACAGCACCGCACGGTCGGCCAGGAACCCGGCGACCTCACCCGCGCGACGTTCCGACAGCGACTGGTTATAGCCATAGGAGCCTATCGCATCGGTATGCCCCTCGACATCGATAAAGGTCGCGGGATAGCGGTTGAGCGTGCGTGCCAGCGCGTTGAGCGAGGGCATGAAGCGCGGGCGGATGTCGGCCTTGTTGAAGGCGAAGGTGACATCGGCCGGCATCTCGATAATGATCTGATTGCCATGCCGCGTCACGCGCGCGCCGGTGCCGCGCAGTTCGTTTTCGAACACGGTATATTGGCTGTCGACATAGTAAGGGACCTGATTCACCGGGATCGCGGTGATGCCGCCGGCGACGATGGCCGCCTCACGCACCCGCACATTGGCAACCTGGGGCACGCGTACCGTGCCAACCGTACTGACATTGAGCACGATAACGCGCGGCGCATTGACTGCGGGCGCGACGAGATTGGCGTTGGTGGCGGCCTGCACATTCGCCACGCGCGGCGCGCGCACGCCGCGGGTGACGGTGGCGTCGGCTCCGCCATCGATGGCCGTGCCGGCGCGATCAATGCCGATATTGCCCGCGCCGCCGATGGCGCCGCCGGGCACATTGACCATTCCGCCCAAGCCGCCGCCGCCACCCAGCAATTGGGCATGCGCCGGGGCCGCCACACTGGCGAGCGCGAGGCTGGTGGTGATGAGCAAACGCTTCATGGCTGTTCTCCTGAGTCTAGGCGCGTTGCCGCTGCCGGCATGCGTCACAGGAGGAAAACGGATCGGCGGCCTGATTTGATCCGTGATGGTGAATTTATTTTGAGCAGCGCCGCCGCCAAATTCACAATCCGCGTCGGCATAGGTCGCATAGCAGCCCGCGTCCCCAGTCTTTGGCCCAGTCTTTGGCCCAGCCTTTGGACCAGCCTTTGGCCCAGTCCTTTGCGGACCCCCGATGCGCCGCCTCGATATTGATCGCGGCGAGAAGTGTGCTGCGCCCGGTGGTGCGCGGCATCATATGCGCCGCGATCCTTGCGGCAACCAGTGGCGCGGCGAAGGAGGTGCCGCGCAGTGCCGTCCGCCGCCCGCCCAGCCCGACGGCGCTGATATCGGCACCGGGCGCTGCGTAATCGAGATGGCCCGCGCGCCCCGCCTCGATCAGCACACGCCCGCGCGCATCCACTCCCGTCACCGCGATGACGTCAGGATAGGACGCCGGATACGCGGGTGGCGCGGCGGCGCCGTCATTGCCCACCGCCGCGACCACCATCATCCCCCGCGCCTGCGCCGCAGCGATTGCGCGGGCCAACAGCGGGTTGGGCGGCCCGGTCAGACTGATCGAGACGACGCCCACC
>JANXUK010000099.1 GCA_025356275.1 Sphingomonadales bacterium
CGATGTCGCGCCATGGCGCGACATCGCCCGCAACACCTCGCCCGAAAGCGACTGTGAATTGTCATGATCATCAAGCCGCACATAATCGACCGTCCAACCCTGTTCGCGCAGCTCATCGGCAAAATGGCGCATGGCCGCGAAGAGAAATGCGATCTTCTTTTTGTGGTGGCGCACGTATTGTGCCTCGTCCATCACTTCCGCCATCAGAACAGTGGTTTGGGCCGGATCAGACGCCTCCAACGCCGGCATGCGAAGGGTGAGCTGATCGCCCAATATAAGAGCAAGGTTCTGCAACGATCGTTTCCCCGCAAGGCTTCAGCGTCATTCGCGCCGGCCTAGCACTACCTGGGGCGCATTGCAGAATCCGGTCTGCTACGTGGGCTGGCGAAATAGCGGGCCCTTGTTCAGAACGCGTAGGCGATGCCAGTTGCGACCTGGATCTGGCCGCGCTGGCCGCGCATCCGCACTCTGGGGTTCTGTGCCGCAGAGCCGGCCAGCAGCGAATATCCTACGCCCAATCCAATCGCGATGCCGCCGCGACGTATATCGCGCGTGATGTCAAAAGCGCTGAACATCCGCGCGCCCACGCTTTTAAGCCCGCCATGCGCGGTGTAAGCGGGCAGTCCCGAATTTTGCGCCGATGCGGCCAGGATCGCGTAATTGGTCTGCGCATAGCGATCATTGACGAAATCGCCTGACACGGTCAGCCCGACAACTTGCCGGCGGCTGACCGGAGTGAGGTAGTTCAGCCCCGGCGCGACCACGATCGATCCGGTATGGCGGGTCACGTCGAAGCGCACGTCGCTCGACAAGGATAGCGAATCGTAGGGGTTCAGCAGGTGCTTGACGCTGATCCCGACATTGACGCCAGCTTCGACCATCCCCGCAAAATTGGGCAATTGCGCCAGCACCGGGTCGGCCGATCGACCGGCTGACCTGGCTTTGAACCGGATCACCGGCCCCACCGCGAACCACACCCGGCGCTTGGGGCGAGGGGGGATGACATTGAACGCAAAGCCTGCCGAACGCGGGGTGAAACCTATCCCCTTGATCCGCCCGCTCAGCCCCAGCGCGGGAATGATCCGCCGCGTGTGTGCGCCTTCGTAACTGGGCCCGTCGATCGCTCCGACGCCGACGATCAGGTAGTTCCCCGAAAAGATATCTGCTCCGCTATCGGCAGCGGGGAATGCGCGGGCGGCGGTGGGCAAATTCCTGGCATCGCGCGGCGGGTCGCCTTGCCCGTTGACGGTGACCATCGACGAATCTTGCACGCTATCGGGCGACGGCGCCGCTGCGTGCTGCGCGCGCGCAGCCGGGCCCGCGCCGATCGCGAGCATCCCAGCCAGGCATGCGACCACCGTTCGCGCGCGCCCAATCGTCACTATGCGGCCCCTTTGGGCGGAAACGATACGCGATTGCTGGAGGGTTGAAAGAGGGGTTAACCAGATGATTTGTAACAGTGCCCCAACCAACGAGGCCTGCCGATGCAACCGGCATGGACCGCGTCAGTCGTAGCGCTTGATCGAGGGCCAGAGCGCGGCAACCGGCGGCGCCATGCCGCAACCACACGCAGCATCGCCTTTCGCACCATGGCCGAGAGATTCGTTTAACTGGAGGCGTTGATCGTCAGTTCGATGCGGTCCGGAGCATGCCGCGACCGCTCGGCAGGGCCCGTAGACGGCGCTTAGGCATGCGCGTCTTTCGCCGCCCAAGGTGGCGGCTTGCGTTTGCCCTTGGTGCGACTGGTCAGATGAAATTGCCAGCAGCGATCGCATCGATAGACCCGCAGCGGAAAATCGGCCCGCGCCGCCGCCGCCAACGCGTCGTCCCCGATTGCGAAGCGGGCCTTTCGGAAGCAAACGCTTAGCCTTGTGCGTCTCATCACTACCTCGTGAGCGAATGTCGGGCTGCCGGTCGGCTCGAAAGCGGGGCGGGACCGCACCGGCATATCGGGATGGCTCCTTGGGCGCCGGGGCACTGATCCGCCGTAGGTTTCATCCCATTATCGCACAACCACCCGCACCCGGTCGATATTCTCGATCCTTGCATAGGGTGTGATCGGGTTCCCGTCGCGCTGTGACGTGGCGCGTAGCACCGGGAAGTACGTTCCGGGCTTGGCGAAGGAATGGACGATCCGCACGGTCAGCACGGCCTTGCCCGGGACAATCGCGGAGTGGGTAGCAAAGGTGCCCGAGCCGTCCCAATCCCAATCCGCCGCGATCACCGACCCGGTACCTGGCGGCACCGCGATGGTGGCGGATAGCGTGACCGCTCGGCCCGCCGCGATTTCCGCCTGTTTGCTGCCATTGGCGGTTAGCGTGACGACCGGCTGGATGCCCTTGCGCAGCGCAGCGGTCGCCGGCACGATCACTTGCCCATCGGCGATCCGGTATTGCGTTGAGGCGGGGGGCGTGACGCCATGCTCGACCCATGCCGACAGATCGCGCAGCGCCTGTTGCACCACGCCATTATAGCTGACGGTGTGCGTAGGGTCCTCGATGTCCGGCTGATCGCCGTGCTGGGCGTAATCGGTGTAATAGAGGCGGACGTGCTGGGGCGCGGCCGCACCGAAATGCTGATTGATCCGCTGGACGTACCAATCGGCCTGCCACGGCATCGCTTCTCGGTCCCACAGCGAGGACAGCACGATCATCTTGCCCTCGAACACGCCCGATTCAATCGGGCCAAAGCTGGCCTTCATAAACGCCGGCCCCATCAGGAAGGGACGCTGCGGATAAAGCGGCTTGCCATCTGGCCCGCGAAACTGATCCCATACCTTGAAATCAGGCCCCGGCACCTGATGCCAGTGGTAGGTTTCGAGCGCGAGGAAGTTCGAATTGTCGAGGCTGAACGCATCGCCCGGCGCGAGCTTGGCCACGGTATCGGTATCGCTGACGCCCAGCACCGCGATGTCGCCCTCGATCCGCGCCACCGGGATCGACGCCCCTTTGGCCGCGCCGCCCGTCACCAGCAGATCGCCGCCCAGAAACAGCACCCGGGCGGGCGTGCCGACCAGCCGCACCGCCACGACGCGTTTGGCATCTGCGTCGCTGATCGCGCGGAAGGCATTGTCGACTCCGGCGTGGTTCCGGTTGCTGCTGGCATCGGTGTTGAGGCCCAGCTTCTGCGCCTCCGCACCCGTGATCAGCGCGCCGATGGTACTGGGGAACCGCAGCCTTGCGCCCGCGAACTGCTCAGGGTGGTCAAAGCCGAGATAGCCGGGCTTGGCCCAGAAATCGGTGAAGTAGCCGTGATCGACGAATTTCATCGCCGGATACAGCGCGGAGAGCCCGTGGATGCCCATCGTCTTGTACCCGAACCAAGAGCGCGTCGGAAAGCCCATCCGCTCCGCCTCGTGCAGCACCGATGCCTCATCCGCGCTCAGCCCGGCATAGGGATCGCCGCTGCCACCCGGCTCCACCGCGTCGAGGATCTGGGGAAATTTGTCGTTGAGGATGCGCATCGCGCGCAGCCGGATGGTGAACATATTAGGGATCGCCATCGTTGAGCCGACGACATAGGGCACTGCCCCGTCCCACACGCGCCGCGTGTTCTCGAAACCGGCAATGGTGTGAAACGCCCCGCCCGATCCGCCATAGACATAGCCGAACGGGCGTCCACGCCCGTACATTTTCTCCGCCAGAACCCGCGAATATTGCGCGGTGGCGGCATTGGCGCGGTAGGAGATGATGGTCGGGTCGGCCTGCTGCACGCCGGCGCCCTTGCCGATGTCGATCTGGCCGTCCTCATTGGTCTCGACGAAATAGGCGCCGCTGGCGATGGCAAAGCCGATCTTGTTGAAGCGCCCGGCGGGCATCAGCTGCCCGGCATTCTCGCTGCCGGGTACCGGGGTGACATGCTGAAAGAAATGCCCGCGATATTGCGCTCTGGCCGGGAAATAGAACGAGAAGCGCGTGTCGGTTCCCGTGAACCCGCCATGCACATAGCGGTGTCGCACCGGGCCGCTGCGCCATTCATCGATGTCGACATAGGGCTGTGAGAACAGGGCATCGGGTGCAGCAATGGCCGTCGGTTGCGGCGGCTGGGCAATGGCAGACGGCGAGAGCGGCATGATCAGCGCCGCGCCGGTCAGTACGGACCTTTCGATCAAATTCATCGATACCCTCCCCAAACGACCCTGACCGGTTTAGCACCGACCTGCTCCGCGCGGCGCAGCGCCGAATCGGCATAGTCCTTGCCGATGCGGATGCCGATGCCCGCACCCGAGCCGTCATAGACTGGCTGGGTCTTGTCGAACAGAGTGTTACCGCCAGCGGGAAGCCGATCGGCGAGCGGCTGGCCCGACCGGCCCAACCGCCGCCGCGAGGTCATAAGCCAGGCATGGCGTTACGTGATCCGCGCGCAAATCCCTGAGGTGGTCCGGTTTTTCTGACAGGTTGGCGGCTTGGATAAGCTGCCCGGTTGGGTATTACGCCGCCAGTTTGGTTTTCAGATCAGGTGGGGCATGCCCCACCTGATCTGAAATTCCGATTTGCCCATATGCCTCGGTTGGCGTTCGGCCGGCAAGGGTCGAATGCGGGCGATGGCTGTTGTAATAGTTGAACCAGCGGCCCACGCCTGCGCGCAACGCCGAGCCGGTCTCGAAATCGTTGAGGTAGACGCACTCGTACTTGAGCGATCGCCACAGCCGCTCGATGAAAACATTGTCCATCCAGCGTCCCCGGCCATCCATGCTGATCTTGATTTCGGCGGCCAGCAACACGCTCGTGAACGTCAGCGAAGTGAATTGGCTGCCCTGATCGGCGTTGAACATCTCCGGCTTGCCGTGGCGGGACAGCGCTTCTTCCATGGCCTCGACACAAAAGCTGACGTCCATGGTGTTTGATACCCGCCAGGCCAAAACTTTGCGGGTGGCCCAGTCCATGATCGCGACCAAATAGAGAAATCCCCGTCTCATGGGTAGGTAAGTGATATCCGTGCACCAGACCTG
>JANXUK010000053.1 GCA_025356275.1 Sphingomonadales bacterium
TCACGCATGACCATACCTTCCAATGACAAGACGGCGTTGATCACGGGTGTGACGGGTCAGGACGGGGCGTATTTGGCGCGTTTGTTGTTGGACAAGGGCTACCGGGTGCACGGGCTCAAGCGGCGCTCGTCGTCGTTCAACACCGGGCGCATCGATGAGATTTACGAGGATCCGCACAACCCCGATCCGCGGCTGACGCTGCATTATGGCGACATGACGGATTCGACGAACCTCATCCGCATCGTCCAGGAAACCCAGCCCGACGAGATCTATAACCTCGCCGCGCAGAGCCATGTTCAGGTCAGTTTCGAGACTCCGGAATACACCGCCAACGGCGATGGGCTGGGCACGTTGCGGCTGCTGGAGGCGATCCGCATCCTCGGGCTTGAAAAGAAAACCCGGTTCTATCAGGCGTCTACGTCGGAGCTTTATGGACTGGTGCAGGAGATTCCGCAGCGCGAGACCACGCCCTTCTATCCGCGCAGCCCCTATGCCGTGGCCAAGATGTACGCGTTCTGGATCGTGGTCAATTACCGCGAGGCTTACGGCATGCATGCCTCCAACGGCATCCTGTTCAACCATGAGAGCCCGCTGCGGGGCGAGACCTTCGTGACCCGCAAGATCACCCGCGCGGCCGCCGCGATTGCGCTGGGCCGGCAGGAGGTGCTGCATCTCGGCAACCTCGACGCGCAGCGCGACTGGGGCCATGCGCGCGAATATGTGCGCGGCATGTGGGCGATGCTCCAGCAAGACGAGCCCGACGATTACGTGCTGGCCACCGGGGTGACGACGCGGGTGCGAACCTTTGTGGAATGGGCGTTCGAGGATGCCGGGATCGGCCTCGAATGGCGCGGCGAGGGTGTTGAAGAAAAAGGCTTTTGCCGCAAGACCGGCGCGCTGCGGGTGGCGGTCGACCCGCGCTATTTCCGCCCTACCGAGGTCGAATTGCTGATCGGCGACCCGTCCAAGGCGAAGGCGAAACTGGGCTGGAGCCACGAGACTTCGCCGCGCGACCTCGCCCGCGAAATGGTCACCGCCGACATGGAAACCATGCGCACCGCACCGCTCGGCAAGGGCGGGTGAGGGGCGCCCGATGGCTGACCCTGTGCCCCGGACGCTGATCCTGACCCGGCATTACGCGCCGGAACCCACCGGCAGCGCGCCGCCGATGCAGCTGATGGCCGAATGGCTCGCCGCGCATGGCCGCGATGTGGAGCTGATCACCTCACGCCCCAGCTATCCCGAGACGAGGGTTTTCGCCTTATACGCCCATGGCGAACACGATGATGCGCGCGAAAACGGCGTTCATGTGCGCCGATGGCCGACCTGGCCGGTGCGCGGGGCCGGGCTGCTGGCTCGGGCTTTGCCCGAGACGCGGTTCATGCTCCAGCTGATCACGGCGCGGCTGAGCGGGGCGGGGCTGAGCGGGGCGGGGCGGCCCTCGGCGGAGGTGATTTCGCTCTGCCCCTCGATCCTGACTGTCGCGGCGGCCGCGCTGTTTCGCGCCGCCGGGGGCACGCATGTGGTGATATTGCACGATATTCAGTCGGGGCTCGGCGCGGCTTTGGGCAGCCGGCGCGTGCGGCTCATCATGGGCATGCTGCGCAGGGTTGAGCGTTGGGCGCTGGGGCGCGCCGATAATCTGGTGGTGCTGTCGCAGTCGATGGCCGATGCAGTGGTACAGCTTGGCGTGCGCACCCCGATCACCATCCTGCCGCCGCAGATCGATTGCGGCGCGATTGTGCCCCTCCCCCAGCCCGATGGCCCGCCCACGCTGATGTACAGCGGCAATCTTGGCCGCAAGCAGGGGCTGGCGCAGATCCTCGATCTCGCGGCGATCCTGCGCCACGACGCGCCAGATATCCGCATTATCATCCGTGGCGAGGGTGCGCTGCGGGTGGAACTGGCGGCGCGCATCGCCTCGGAGGGCCTCGGCAATGTCGCGCTACTCCCATTGGTGGACCGGGCCGATATCGCGGCATCCCTGGCCTCGGCTCACCTCCATCTGGTGCCGCAGATCGCCGCCGGCGGCGATTTCGCGGTGCCCAGCAAGGCCTATGCGATCATGGCGGCGGCCCGCCCCTTCGTCACCACCGCCACCGCCGGCAGCGCGATCGCCCGGATGGCGGAGGAGAGCGGCGGCTTCGTCATCACCCCGCCCGATGACGCCTCAGCCTTCGCGCGCATCATCATCGCGTTGCTCGCCGACCCCGTCCGCTGCGCCGACCTCGGCCGGCGGGGCCGCGCCTATGTCGAGACTACTGCGGATACCGATGTGGTGATGCGGCAATTGGCGGCGCTGCTGCGCCGCGCCTAGAGCGCGATGACGATTCACTGAATCGTCATCGCGCTCTAGTGGTTCGTTTCCGACATTTGCATCCCTTTCGGCAAGGGCAGAGGTAAATGTCGGAAAACATAATAACCACCAGATATTATATGGTTTCTAGTGGATTTTATGATTTTGACATTCGAAAGCACCCTTTGCCGCAAGCGGGACTCGAATGTCAAAATCAATCCACTAGGCGTTTGTTGTCGCGTGATTTATCGAAAACCGGTTTCCAATTTTTGTCATCACGCTCTAAGCCCTTCACGCAGACTGTTTCAAAGCCGCGCAACAATGTTATAACCGCTCCCGCCGGCAATCCTGCCGCCGCCAGACCGGACAGAGCAATGACCGCCAGCCAATCGTGGGATGCGCTCGACGCCGGCAAATTCGCCGATGAAGCTGAGGTCATCGCCGGCCTGCTCGATGCGCATGGGCTGTCGCGGGCTGCGCGACGGACCATCGCCGCGCAGGCGGCAGCGCTCGTCGATGCGGCGCGCGCGTCGGCCCGGCGGCAGGGCGTGGTGGAGAGCTTCCTCAAGGAATTCGCGCTGGGCACTGGCGAGGGGCTGGCGCTGATGTGCCTGGCTGAGGCGCTACTGCGCACCCCCGATGCGCCCAGCCGCGACGCGCTGATCGCTGAAACGATTGGCCGCGCCGATTGGGCCAGCCATCTCGGCGCATCGGACAGCACCTTTGTCAACGCGTCCACATGGGGGCTGATGCTGACCGGCAAGCTGGTCGATGTGCCGGCGGAGGCGCGGCGCGATGTCGGCGGCTTCCTGCTGCGGCTGACGGCGCGGGTGGGGGAGCCGGTGATCCGGGGCGCTATGCTGGCGGCGGTGCGGATTATGGGCGAGCAATTCGTGATGGGCCGCGATATTGGCGCGGCGCTGGCGCGGGCGCGGCGCGAGCAACTGGTGTGCAGCTTCGATATGCTGGGCGAAGGCGCGCGGACCGCCGAGGATGCCGCGCATTACTTTGCGCTTTATGCGGGCGCGATCACGGCGGTTGGCGATGTAGCGGGCAGGGCCGCGAACGGCGCCGGACCGGAGCGCGGGCATGGCATCTCGGTCAAGCTGTCGGCGCTGTTCCCGCGCTATGTCGCCTTGCAGGAGGCGCGGGTTGCGGAGGAATTATACCCCCGTCTGCTGATGCTGGCGCAGGCCGCCGCCGCCGCCAACATCAACCTGGCCATCGACGCCGAGGAGGCCGACCGGCTGGTGCTGTCGCTGGGTCTGGTCGAGCGTTTGGCGCAGGAGGCTTCGCTGGGCGCATGGACCGGGCTCGGCGTGGTGGTGCAGGCCTATCAGAAGCGCGGGTTTGCCGTGATCGCCGCGCTCGATACGCTGGCCAAAAAGACGGGCCGGCGGATCATGGTCCGGCTGGTCAAGGGTGCTTATTGGGACAGCGAAATCAAGGCGGCGCAGGTTGCCGGCATGCCCGGCTATCCGGTGTTCACCAGCAAGGCGGCGACCGATCTGGCCTATCTGGCCTGCGCGCGGCGGCTGATCGCGGCGAGCCCGCGCCTATATCCGCAATTCGCCACGCATAACGCGCATACGCTGGCGGCGGTGCGATTTATGGCGGCGGAGCGGGGCGTGCCGATCGAGCATCAGCGGCTGCACGGCATGGGTGAGGCACTGTATGATGCGGCGCAGGATGCGGGCGATGCCATGCTGGTGCGGTGCTATGCGCCGGTGGGCGGGCATGAGGCGTTGCTGCCCTATCTGGTACGGCGGCTGCTGGAGAATGGGGCGAATTCGTCCTTCGTGCACCAGCTGCTCGATGAAACAGTCCCCTCCAACGTGGTGGCCGCCGATCCGATCGATGTGGTCGAGGCATCGCCGCACGCCAACCCTCGCCTGCCGCTGCCGCGCGACCTGTATGGCACCGCGCGGGAAAATTCGGCGGGCCGCGACCTGACCCAGCGCGCCGAGCGCGTGCGTCTTGCCGCCGCGATTGCCGGATTGCCGGAGATGCGGTGCCAGGATGCCGCGCTGACGGACCTGACCCCGGCGATTGCGGACGCGCAACGCGCGCAGCCCGCCTGGGATGCCGCCGGCGGAGCCGCACGGGCCAAAGTGCTGCGCGCGATGGCCGATGCCCTGGTCGGGGCGGGCGACCGGCTGATCGCCTTGTTGGTGCGCGAGGGCGGCAAGACCTTCGCCGATGCCGTATCCGAATTGCGCGAGGCGCAGGATTTCTGCCGCTATTACGCGCATTTGGCCGAGCAGGATTTCGGCGAGCCCCGTGTGCTGACCGGCCCGGCGGGTGAGACCAACACCTGGGTATTGAGCGGGCGCGGCGTGTTCGCCTGTATCAGCCCGTGGAACTTTCCGCTGGCGATCTTCACCGGCCAGATCGCCGCAGCGCTGGCGGCGGGCAATGCCGTGATCGCCAAGCCGGCCGAGCAGACGCCGCGCATCGCCGCCGAGGCGGTGCGCCTGTTCCATGGCGCGGGGCTCGATCCGGCGCTGCTGGCGCTGATGCCGGGGGACGGTGCCTTGGGCGCGGCGCTGGTCGGGCATCCGGGGATCGCCGGGGTGGCCTTTACCGGCGGCACCGATACCGCGCGCGCGATTAACACCGCTCTCGCCGCGCGCCCCGGCCCGATCATCCCGTTCATCGCCGAGACCGGGGGGCTCAACGCGATGTTCGCCGACACCACGGCCTTGCGCGAGCAGGTGATCGACGATGTCATCGCCTCGGCCTTCGGCAGCGCGGGTCAGCGCTGTTCGGCGCTGCGCGTGCTGTTCCTGCCTGAGGAGAGCTCGGATGAGGTGATCGCCGGGCTGGTCGGCGCGCTGGCCGAGCTGCGACTAGGCGACCCTGCGGACCCCGCCACCGATATCGGCCCGGTGATCGACGCGGAAGCTTTGGCTGCGCTGAATGCGCATGCAGCCCGGCTGGCGCGCGAGGCGACGATCATCGCGCGGCACCCCGGCACCGACGCACCCGGCTATTTCTTCGCGCCGCTGATCGCCGAAATCCGTGACCCCGATTTTCTGGAGCGCGAGATTTTCGGCCCCATCCTCCATATTTATCGCTACAAGCGCGGCGATCTGGGCACGGCGGCGCGGAGATTGGCGGCGCGTGGGTATGGGCTGACTCTAGGGATCCACAGCCGGCTGGACAGCTTTGCCGCCGAAGTGGCCGCGCTGGTCCCCGCCGGCAATACCTATGTCAACCGGGCGATGACCGGGGCCGTCGTTGGCGTACAGCCGTTCGGCGGGCTCGGCCTGTCGGGCACCGGGCCGAAGGCGGGCGGGCCGCTGGCGCTGCTGCGCTTTGCCGAAGAGCGCAGCCGGTCGGTCAACATCATGGCGCGGGGCGGGGACCCGAGGTTGCTGGAGTTGTAGCGGGGTTGTTTGACGAAAAGCGCGAATGAGCGCTTTCGCTGGGGAAGCCTGCGCCATCCCGCTCCCCCTCCCGACCTCCCACAGGATGCACACTGAATGCAAGGTCGGGAGGGGGCGCGGGATAACACAGGCTTCCCCGCCGGCAGGCGGCGGCTAAGACTCTGCGAGGGATGGAACAGGCTGCGACCGTCAGGTCGCCAAACTAAAATTTACGCAGCCCGGTCGCATCCTCTTCGCGCATCACCGGGATCGGCGCTGTCGGGGTCAGCAGCACGACCGGGATAACCCGCGACGTACTCGCCTGATATTTCGCGTAAAACGGATAGGTCTTGGCCATATAGGCGAACACTGCGTCATGCTCCGCGCCCTCGGCCACGCGCCAGCTGGTCTTGAAGGCCTGGGTGGCGATCTGGAATTCGGCCACCGGGTCTTCGCACAGGTTGAGGAACCAGTCGGGATGCGCGTCCGATCCGCCCTTGGAGGCGCAGATCACCACCTCGCCGCCGATCGCGCCATAGCACAGCGGGGTGATGAAGATTTTTCCCGACTTGCGCCCCCGGTATTTGAGCAAAAGATGCAGGCCGAGTGCGGGGCCACCCACCGCCGTAATGTCCATGATATGCCCCTGCACTCCGCCCGAGCGCAGATAGCTTTCACGGTGTTCACTGATCCAGTCCTTGCGGACATCGCGGATCGCGGCAGCGGTGTCATCGCTCATCTTGTGGCTCCCGATGGTCTTGGGGCATAGTGGCTGGCCAGTGGGCTAACATCAACGCCCCAGCAACGCCATGGCGATGGCTGCATGTGGGGGACTGGCGAAGGGGTGGCACCCCCGCCATGCCCCAGCCTGCCATGCCACAGCGACTGCCTTGGAGAGGATTCCCATGACCTGCGCGACCACCGCCATCCCCCCGGCCGACAGCGTCGATATCGAGGCTTTGCGGGGCAAATACCGGCATGAGCGCAACAAACGTCTGCGCGCCGAGGGTCAGGCGCAATATGTCCGCCCGACCGGCGGTGTGGTGGAGAATTTCACCGCCGATCCGCACCTGCCGATCGCGCCGCGCGACCTGGTCAATGAGGACATCGATGTCATCGTACTCGGCGCCGGCTGGGGGGGGATCATGGCGTCCTATTACCTGACGCAGGCGGGGGTCAGCAATTTCCGCAATGTCGACACCGCCGGCGATTTCGGCGGGGTGTGGTACTGGAACCGCTATCCCGGCATCCAGTGTGACAATGACGCCTATTGCTACCTGCCGTTGCTCGAAGAAACCGGCTTCATGCCGTCCAAGAAATTCTCCGACGGACGCGAGATTCAGGGCCATGCCCGCGCTATTGCCGAGAAATATGGTTTCGCGGACCGGGCGCTGTTCCACACCCATATCAACGCTCTGGCGTGGGATGAAGGGTTGAAGCGCTGGCGCGTCGGCACCAATCGCGGCGATGACATCCGCGCGCGCTTCGTGGTCATGGCCTGCGGCGTGCTCAACATGCCCAAGCTGCCCGGCATCCCCGGCATCGATTGTTTCAAGGGCAAGATGTTCCACTCGGCGCGCTGGGATTACGGCTACACCGGGGGGTCGTATGCGGCGCCGGTGCTGGACAAGCTGGCCGACAAGAGCGTCGCGATCATCGGTACCGGCGCCACCGCGATCCAGGCGGTGCCGCATCTGGCCAAGTACGCCAAGCAGTTATACGTGGTGCAGCGTACCCCCTCCAGCGTCGATGAGCGTCCCAACCCGCCAACGGACGCTGCGTGGCTAGCGGGCCTCGAACCGGGCTGGCAGGCGGAGCGGCGCGGCAATTTTCAGCGCGCGGCGATGGAATTCTTCAAGCCAGGCGAGCTGGACCAGATCTGCGACATCTGGACCGAGATCACCCGCAACCTCTCCGTCGAATTCGCCGAACATGGCTGGCCAGAGGATACCGCCGCCTTCATGGCCCGGCGCGAGGTGATGGATTATCAGGTAATGGAGCGGCTGCGCACCCGCGTCGCGGCGCTGGTCAAGGATGGTGACACGGCGGAGGCGCTGAAGCCCTATTACCGCCACCTGTGCAAACGCCCATTGTCGAGCGACGATTACTACCCCGCCTTCAACCGCCCCAATGTGACGCTGGTCGATGTGTCGGAAACCAAGGGGGTCAGCGAATTGACGCCCGATGGCTTCATGGCGAATGGCCGCGAATACAAGGTGGATTGCCTGATCTTCGCCTCGGGCTTCGAGGTGACGTCGGAGCTGGAGCGGCGCTGGGGCATCGACACGATTGTTGGGCGCGGCGGCGTGTCGATCTATGACCACTGGCGCGGCGGGCCAAAGACGCTTCACGGCACGATGACGCATGGCTTTCCCAACCAGTTCTTCATCGGCTATATTCAGGGCGGCGCCAATGCCTCGGTCACCGAGCAGTTCGGCCGGCAAGGCGAGCATATCGCGCATGTCATCGCCGAGGTGCTGAAACGCGGCGCCCGCGTCGCCGAGGTCAGCGAGGCGGCGCAGGATGAATATGTTCGGCGTTTCGAGGAACTGGAGATGGATATGTCTGCGTTTCAGGCCGAATGCCCGCCGGGCTATTTCAACAATGAGGGTGAGCTCAAGCCGAAATGGGGGCTGTTCCGATCGTGGGGCGAGGGCTGGGACGCGTTCATGGCAATGCTGGAGGCTTGGCGCGACGATGGCCGACTGGCCGGCATGAGCATCGAGTATTGAGCGATGGCGAACATCACTCAGGACGATCTGGCACACCCGCTGACCTATGGCACCGAGGCGTTCCTCAGCCGCGAATACGCGGCGGCGGAGAAGGAATTGCTGTGGCCGCGCGTGTGGCAGGTGGCCGAGCGGATCGAGGATCTGCCTAATGTGGGCGATTTCGTCACCTACAATATCGGCGATGATTCGATCATCGTCCTGCGCGCGGCGGTTGGCGACGAGGGCATCCGGGCGTTCCATAACGTGTGTCCGCATCGCGGCCGGCAGCTGGTCGATACGCCCGACGGCGTCCATTCGGTGCGCGGCAACCGTCGGAGCTTTGTTTGCGGCTTCCACGGCTGGACCTTCAACATCGAGGGGCAGAACGTCTATATCCTCGACGAGGCCGACTGGCAGGGCGGGCTGACCCCCGAATGCACGTCGCTGTCGCCGGTTCGCGCCGAGGTGTGGGGTGGCTGGGTCTTCGTCAACATGGATGCAGACGCAGTGCCGCTGGTCGAATTCCTCGGTGATGTCGACCGCGTCCTCGGGCCGTTTGAATTCGCCAAGATGCGCTATAAGTGGCGGCAATGGGTGGTCTATCCGTGCAATTGGAAGACCGCGCTGGAGGCCTTCATGGAGCCTTACCATGTCGCCGGCACCCACACTCAACTGTTGGCCTATGGCGATTACTACGCCTATTCTGCGGCCTATGGCCTGCACGGCGTGTCCGGCTTCGACCAGAAGGGCCTTGCCGCCAAGATGGCCGCCAAAGACCCTGGCGCCGGCAGTGTCAGCCGCGTCGGCAAGGGCGACGATCCGCGCAAATCAACCTATGAACTGGCGCGCGAAAATTACGAGACGGTCAATTTCTCGGCCTCGACCGAAACGCTGGTCAATGCCGCCAAACGCCTCGTCGACGAATTGCCGGAGGGCACGCCGGGCGCCGAAATCATCGCGCATTGGCTGAAATCCGCCCGCGCCGACGATGCCGCGCGCGGCGTGTTCTGGCCCGACATCCCGCCCGAGATCATGGCCGAGGCGGGCCTCGCGTGGCACGTGTTCCCCAACATGAGCGTGCTGCAGGGCATCACCTTCGCGCTGTGTTACCGCACGCGGCCCTATGGCGATGACCCGAACATGTGCATTTTCGAGAGCTATGCCCTAGAGCGTTATCCCGAAGGGCAGGAGCCGGTGACTGCATGGGTCGAGGCCGAGGCCAATGCGGAGAAATGGGGCGCGGTGTTGGCGCAGGATTTCTCGAACATGCAATGGGTGCAGAAGGGCATGAAAAGTCGCGGTTTTCGCGGCACGCTGCCCAACCCGCATCAGGAGCGCAAAGTCACCAACTTTCACCGCAACCTGGCCGATTACATCGGACGGGCGGCGCCGAGGAGGCTGGGGTGATGTAGGCCTGTGCCATCCCGGCCCCCTCCCAACCTCCCACAGGGTACAACTGAATGGGAGGTCGGGAAGGGGGCGCGGGATGGCACAGGCTTACGAAAACTACCCAAACCACATCGCCCCCGCGCGGACAGTGCCCGACCGGTCCTTAGCGGTTGCGAGCCCCGGTTAAACCCGCCACATCGCGGCCAGACCGCATAAAACAGCCGGAAGGGAATGTCCGTGGCCACCCCAGTTTACAAGCGCATGATCGAACTGTTCGAGGCCGAGGGCATCAACACGCTGTTCGGCATCCCCGATCCCAATTTCGTCCATATGTTCCTTGAGGCCGAGCGCAGGGGCTGGACCGTGGTGTCGCCGCATCACGAGGCAGCGGGCGGCTTCATGGCGGAGGCCGCCAGCCGGATGACCGGCAAGCCCGCGCTGTGCATCGGCACGCTGGGGCCGGGCATGGCCAATATGATGCCCGCGATCCAGTGCTGCCTGGTCGAAAATTCGCCGGTCATCTTCCTGGGCGGACAACGCGCGCGCGTGACCGAACGCCGGGTGCGCCGGGGCCGCATCCAATTCGTCCGGCAGGAGCCGCTGATCGAGGATTCGGTCAAATATTCGGGTTCGATCGAATACGCCGATCAGACCGACGAGATCATCCGTGAGGCGATCCGCCGCGCGATGTCGGGCACGCCGGGGCCGGCCTATGTCGAATATCCCTCGCATATCATTCTGGAAGACCTCGATGTGCCGCCGGCGCTGCCGCCGCATCGCTACCGTCTGACCAATCAGGGCGCCGATGGTGACCGCATCGCCGAAGCTGCTGCGCTGATCGCTGCGGCCAGGCATCCAATCCTGCTGGTCGGCCACGCGGTCCACACCTCCCGCAGCGGCGCGGCGGTGAAGGAGCTGGCCGATCTGATGAATTGCCCGGTGATCCAGACTTCGGGTGGCACGTCGTTCATTCCGGGGCTTGAGGACCGCACCTTCCCCTACGGCTTTTCTGAAGCGTCGATCGAGGCCGTGGTCGAAAGCGACCTGTGCCTCGCACTGGGCACCGAGCTGGGCGAGCCGTCGCATTATGGCCGCTGGCGGCATTGGGTCGATAATGAGGCCAGCCGCAAATGGATATATGTCCAGCAGGACCCCACCGCGATCGGCGTCAACCGTCCGATCGACGTGCCATTGGTGGGCGATATCCGCGCGGTGGTGCCGCAGCTGGTGCGCGCGCTGAAACAGCGTGAGCCTTCGCCCAATCTGGCCAAATATATCAGGCAGGATGCCGATCAGCTGGCCGAACTGGCCGCCGAATCGCTGACCAAGACCGATGGCAACGGGGACGTGGCGATCCACACCTCGCGCTTCGTGGTCGAGGCGACGCAGGCCTTTCCCAAGGATGGCATCATGATCCGCGATGGCGGGGCGACGGTGATCTTCCAGTGGACATACTCACAGTGCAAGCCGCGCGACGTCATCTGGAACCAGAATTATGGCCATATCGGCACGGGGCTGCCCTATGCCACCGGCGCGATGCTGGCCGATCTGGCCGCCACCGGGGTCTCGCGCCCCGGTATGCTGCTGACCAGCGACAGCTCGTTCCTGTTCCACATCGCCGAGCTGGAGGTTGCGGTGCGCCGCAAGCTGCCTTTGGTCTGCGTGGTCGGGGTGGACAACCAGTGGGGCCTGGAGGTCGGCGTCTACAAGCGCACCTTCGGACAGGGCACCGCCGAAACCGGCACGCATTGGAGCAAGGAAGTGCGGATGGACAAGATCGCCGAGGGCTTTGGCTGCTACGGCGAATACGTGACCCGTGCCCAGGACATCAAACCCGCCATCGCCCGCGCCTATGCCAGCGGCAAGGTCGGCGTGGTCCATGTGGTCATCGACCCCAAGGCCAATTCGGAAGAAATGCCCAATTACAGCGAATTCCGCACCTGGTACGCCGAGGGCACGCAATAAGGGCAAGACGCTCAGCATCGGGCTCAGCAACGGGAGTGGTTATGCGCGACTACGGCAAGTTCTACATCGGCGGCGCATGGGTCGCCCCGGCGGAGGCGAATTTCGCGGAGATCATCAACCCTGCGACCGAGGCGGTGTCGGGCCGGATCGCGATGGGTTCTGTGGCGGATGTGAACGCGGCGGTGGCGGCGGCGCGCGGGGCCTTTGCCGAATGGTCCGAATCCTCCCGCGAGACGCGCCTCATCGCGCTGAAGGCGATCCTTGCGGAATACATCCGCCGCTCGCCCGAGCTGGGTGAGGCGATCATCGAGGAGATGGGCGCGCCGCGCGGCCTTGCCTGCGGCTTTCACACCTATCTGGGGCAAGGCCACCTGCAAACGGTGATCGAGGTGCTGGAGACATTCGCCTTTGAGGAGCCGCTGGGCGCCACGCTGATCCGCAAGGAGGCGATCGGGGTCTGCGGGCTGATCACGCCGTGGAACTGGCCGCTGAATCAGGTCGCGGTGAAGGTGTTTCCGGCACTGGCGGCTGGCTGCACGATGGTGCTGAAACCGCCGCAACTGGCGCCCTATTCGGCGCAGCTGCTGGCCGAGATTATCGCTGTCGGCGGGCTTCCCGATGGCGTGTTCAACATGGTGCAGGGCGCGGGCAGCGTGATCGGCACCGCTTTGTCTCGGCATCCCGGCGTTGATATGATCAGCTTCACCGGCTCCGAAGGGGTCGGGGTCCAGATTTCGATCGACGCTGCGCCCACGGTCAAGCGCGTGTGCCTCGAACTGGGCGGCAAGAGCGCATTTATCGTGCTGGATGACGGCGACATGGCCAAAAACGTCGCCGACGCGACCAGCACCATGATGGGCAATTCGGGCCAGACCTGCAGCGCCGGCTCGCGGTTGCTGGTGCCGGCATCGCGGCTGGGCGAGGCGCTGGCGGCGGCCAGGGCAGCGGCGGATGCGATCACAGTAGGCGATCCGCAAAGCGGCGGGATCGCGATGGGCCCGGTCGTCTCCAAGGGGCAATACAACATTATTCAGGACTATATCCAGCAGGGTATCACCGCCGGAGCCACGCTGGTCGCGGGCGGGCTCGGCCGGCCCGATTGTATCGACAAGGGCTGGTTCGTGCGGCCCACGGTGTTCGCCGGGACCAATGACATGACCATCGCGCGCGAGGAAATCTTCGGGCCGGTGCTGGTGATCATCCCCTATGCCGACATCGACGACGCGGTCAAAATCGCCAATGACAGCCAGTTCGGCCTGGCGGGTTATGTCAGCGGCGCCGATCTCGACGCCGTCCGCGCGGTTGGCAAGCGGCTGCGCGCCGGGTGGATCGGGCTCAATGGCGGGTTCGATTTCCACGCGGCGTTCGGTGGCTACAAGCGCAGCGGCAATGGCCGCGAATGGGGCGCGCATGGCTTCGCCGAATATCTCGAGGTGAAATCGCTGTTGGGTTACGCGCCGGGCTGATCCCCTGCATAGATTGTCGATGCAACCTGGCCCGAGCTACGCTATCACCGGCGGATAACCAGAGCGGAGCAGGAACAATGGCAGTCGATTGGGCGGCAAACGTCAAGAAATACGCGCCCGACGCCGATGATGCGGCGATAGCCGGGATCATCCGCCATTGCGGCATCGCGCTGACCAAGCGCGATTCCGCGCTCGTCTCGTTCAGCGACAGCGCGGAGCTGGACAGGGTCCGCGCCAGCTTCCTCAAGAAAAAACTGGCGCTCACCGCCCCCGATGCGGAGCTGGACGCCGCCATCGCCAAAGTCGGTGCGCGGATGAAAGGCGCGCGTGGGCGCAACCGCGTCACGGTCTATTATCTGCTGGCCGAACATTTCGACAAATTGCCACTGTTCATTAAGCCCGGCGCTACGAAGGCCCCGGCCAAAGCTGCGGCAAAGACTCTCCCTGCAAAGGCTCTCCCTGCAAAGGCCCCCGCGGCGAAGGCCCCGGCGAAAGCGGCCGTGCTCACTGCCACCAAAGCCCCGGCGAAACCCGCTTTGCTGATCGCTGAAGCACCTGGGGCGAAGGCACCGGCGGCCAAAGTGGTGAAGGCTGCGCTAAAGGCCCCCGCCAAGACCTCCGCCAACCCCCCCGCCAAACCCCCCGCCAAGTCCAAGGTCACCGCCGTCGATGAGGCCAAGGCCGCAATCGCCGCCGCCGGGATGGCTGCTGCCGGTCTGGCCGGCGCGGCGATGGCCGGCGCAGGTGAGGCGGCAGCCACCGCGGGCAGCGCGATCCTGCATGCGGGCGAGGCCTTGGGCAACTCCGCCAGCAGCGCGGCGGCCGGCGTATCGCGCGCAGCAGCTGAATCGGCGATGGGCGTTGCCGGCGCGCCGATGGGCGTTGCCGGCGCGGCGCGGACCGATGCCGGGGGTGTGGGTGCCGTCAAGCTGTCCTCGGCGGCAAACGGGGTGCCTATGCCCGCCAAGCCTGCCGGGAGCGGGCGCTGGCTGATGTGGCTGGTGCTGGCTGTGGTGGTGCTGGGACTGGCGCTGTGGCTATATGGTTGGCCGGCCCGGACATGACGCTGCCGCTTCCACCCAAGGGTGCTTAGCGATCCCGGCGGGCCCCGGCCTCCGGGAGCGTGGGAGATCTATCCCGGCTCAGCCGAATGCCTCAACCAGCGCAGGCTTCAGCTCGGCCTCGAAAAAGCGGACAAAACCGGCCTGATCGTCGCCAATGCCGACCAGCACGATATGGTCGAACCCGGCTGCCACATGTTTGCTCACCGCCGCGAGATGCACCGCGACATCGGGTCCGGCGGGGATTAGCGCGCCCAAGGCCTCCGGCGTGATGAATTTGGTCGCCGCCTCGAACCCGGCCACGGTGGGCAATTCGCTGTTCACCGCCCAGCCGAGCGCGCCGAAGCGGAAGCGCTCATGCGCGATTCTGCGCCCCGCCGCGACGGTCGGCGCCCAGCCCAGCGCCACCTCGGAATAGCACGGGCCCTTATTGCCGCCGGCGTGAAATGCCTTGATGAGCGCCGGCTTGGGCTCGGTCGCCATGATGCCATCGGCCTTGGCGCGCGCCAGTTCGACCGAGAATTTGCCGCTGACCCCCAGCACCACCGGAATATCGCGCTCGGGCGCATCGTAAAGCTGCGCGTGGTCCAGCGTGAAATGCGTGCCGACATGGGTGTGGACCTTGCCGTCCCACAGCATCCGGCAGATGTCGATCGCCTCCCCCAGCATCGCGTGGCGTTCACGGGTGGAGGGCCAGCGCGCGCCGGTGATATGCTCGTTGAGCCGCTCGCCCGCGCCCAGTGCCAGGGTGAAGCGATTGTCGCTGAGCAGCGCGATGGTCGCCGCCGCCTGCGCGATGATCGCCGGGTGATAGCGGATGATCGGACAGGTGAGTCCCGTGGTGATCGCGATACGCTCGGTCGCATGGGCAATCGCGCCCAGCACGCTCCACGCAAATGGCGAATGTCCCTGCGCCTCCAGCCAGGGGTGGAAATGGTCGGAGATCGAGACGAAGTCGAACCCCGCCTGCTCGGCCAGCACCGCATTGGCGACCAGCGCCCCCGGCCCATGCTCCTCAGACATCAATTTGTAGCCCCAGCGGATTGGCTTCGGCTTGGAGTTCTTTTTGTCGGGCCGGGCCACATTCTGCTCCCTTTTGCATGGACCCTATGGCCCGCACGCCTAACGGTAGCGGGTTCGAATGGTTCCTCCCGCCCCGGCTGAACGACCGCCGGAACCGCTTCCGGCGGCGAGCGTTCTGTCCAGGATCGCCCTACGTTGAGGAGAGCGCCATGTTCGAACGCGACGAGCCGATGACCGGCACCATTGGTAACCCGGCCCAGCTCCAGGATCATTTCTGGAAAGCGCTGGCAGCTCAGCCCAATCTGATGGTCTCACTGATGGATGCGCGCGAACACGCGCTGCCGCTGCGTGCCCAGCTCGACAAGCATGCGCATGGCAAGTTCTGGATATTCACCACGCATGACAATCGCGTCGCGGCGGGTGGCCCCGCCATGGCGCAGTTCGTGGGCAAGCATACCGAGATGTTCGCCTGTATCTCCGGGCGTCTGGTCGCCGAGCAGGACGAGGCGGTGATCGACCATTTCTGGTCCAACCCGATCGCGGCATGGTATCCGGGCGGGCGGCATGATCCCAACCTGCTGGTCCTCCGCTTCGAGCTCGACAATGCCGAGATCTGGGAGCCCGATATGTCGCTGACCGGCGCGTTCAAGATGCTGACCGGCACCGCGATCAGGCCCGGTGAGATGGGCAAGCACGCAGTCGTCAACCTCGGCTAGGGTGCATTTCGATGTCACTCATATTTGTCGATGACAGCCTGCCCGGCCTGACGCGCCGGATGTGGCGCGGTAAATGGGCCTATTTCGACGTAGCCGGCCAGCGGATCACCGATGGCGAGGAGGTTGCTCGCCTCAACGCCATCGCCCTGCCCCCCGCCTATAGTGATGCGTGGTTCGCGCCGGCGGGCAATGCGCATATTCTGGCAACCGGGTTCGACGCGAAGGGGCGCAAGCAATATCGCTATCACCCCGGCTTCCGGGCGGAGCGCGATGCCGCAAAATTCGATGGGTGTGTTCAGTTTGGGCGGCTGCTGCCGCTGATCCGGGCGCGCGTGGAAAGCGATCTGGCGCACCGCCGCCTTGATGCGGACCGGGCGATTGCCAGCATCGTGCGATTGCTCGATTCGGGCGGCATCCGTATCGGTAATGAGGCCTATGTCGCCGCCAACAACTCCTATGGCGCGACCACGCTGCGGATGCGCCATGCCAGGCTGCGCGGCGAGACGTTGCACCTGTCGTTTCAGGCCAAGAGCGGCAAGGCGCGGGCGATGCGCGTGACCGACCGGGGCCTCGCCCGCTTCGTGCGCAAGGTGCAGGACCTGCCGGGGCAGCATCTGTTCCGCTATGTCGCCGACGATGGCAGCGTCCATCCTGTCAATTCCTGCGACGTGAACACCTATATCCGCGAGACGATGGGCAGCGATTTCACCGCCAAGCATTTCCGCACCTGGGTCGCCTCGGCACTGGCGTTCCGCACGCTGCATGAGGCGGGCGAGGCGGTGCCGCTCAAGCATCTGTTGACCACCGTAGCCGACCGGCTGGGCAATACGCCCGCGATTGCGCGCGCGTCCTATATCCACCCGGCGGTGCTGTCGGCGGCGGAGGCGGAGGCGCATGCCGCGTTGCGGGACCTGCGGCTGCCGCGCGCGACGCGGTGGCTGGAGCGGCATGAGCGCGGGTTGATCGCCTATCTCGATCAGCATCCGTCGATGGCGGAGATGTTGGCGGCGGCGTAAAACTGCTGGACTTGCGGTATGTTGGAACATACAAAGAACATATGCCGCAAGCCGATCTGCAATCCCGCCTCGCGATATTGGCGGACGCCGCGAAATACGATGCCTCCTGCGCATCCTCGGGCACCGCCAAGCGACATAGCCGCGATGGCAAGGGGATCGGCTCGACGCAGGGGATGGGTATCTGCCATGCCTATGCGCCCGATGGTCGCTGTATCTCGCTGCTGAAGATCCTGCTGACCAATCATTGCATTTTCGACTGCCATTATTGCATCAACCGCAAAAGCTCAAATACACCGCGCGCCCGCTTCACCCCGCAGGAGGTGGTGGACCTCACTCTCTCATTCTATTGCCGCAATTATATCGAGGGGCTGTTCCTCTCCTCGGGCATCATCCGCAGCTCGAACCACACGATGGAGCAGTTGATCGAGGTCGCCCGGATTCTGCGTGAGGAGCATGATTTTCGCGGCTATATCCACCTCAAGACCATCCCCGACGCCGATCCCGCGCTGATCGAGCAGGCCGGGCTGTGGGCGGACCGGATCTCGATCAATGTCGAGCTGCCCACGGTGGCGGGCCTGACCAGGCTGGCGCCCGACAAGGATGCCGGGGTGATCGCCGGCGCGATGAGGCATATCAGGGCTTTGTTGCATAACAAGGCAGTGGATTCCCTTGGGGAATTGGATGTTATAGATGGGCGGGATGCCCAGACCGACACCTTCGAAGTATCGCACGACCAATTGGCCCGAATATAACGCAGCCCTGAAGCAGCGCGGCTCGCTGGATGTGTGGTTTGATCCGCAGATGGATTGGTTTTCTGTTCCGAGTGGTCGCCCGGGCCGTCCCTTGCGCTTTTCCGACAGCGCGATTGAGTTTTGCCTGACGCTGAAGGGACTGTTCCATCTTCCGCTGCGCCAGGTGACGGGTCTGGCCCAGAGCCTGCTCAAGATGGCGGAGCTGGATTGGTCGGTGCCGGATTACACCACATTGTGCCGCCGCCAGAAGACCTAGTCGGTGGACCTGGGTGGACGGCCCAGTTCAGGCGGTCTGCACCTGCTGGTGGACAGCACCGGTATCAAAATGATGGGTGAAGGCGAGTGGAAAACAAGGAAGCACGGTGCTTCCTATCGCCGCCAATGGCGCAAGGTACACTTGGGGATCGACGCGGAAACCCTCGACATCCGGGCGATCGAAGTGACGACCAACGCCATCGGCGATGCTCCGACCCTGCCCAACCTGCTGTCACAAATCGCCGAGGACGAGACGATCCTCAGCGTTGGCGGCGATGGTGCCTATGACACTAGTGGTCCGATTCTGACATTCGATACCGCTTGAGGCCAAGTCGCGCTCGAATGTCAGAATCTTTTCGGACCACTAGAAGATTATGATTCTAGTGGATTTTACGATTTTGACATTTGCAGACCCATCCCAACCGCCAAGGGATGCAAATGTCAAAATCAATCCACTAGGGACTGTCACGCCGCCATTGCCGAGCGCGGTGCCGATCCGGTCATCCCGGTACGCCGCAACGGCCGGGCATGGGCCACGGACGGCCCCGGCGTCGATGCTCGCAACGAAGCGCTGCGCGCGATGAAGCGGCTGGGCCGCACCATCTGGAAGAAGTGGAGCGGCT
>JANXUK010000064.1 GCA_025356275.1 Sphingomonadales bacterium
ACCAACAGACATTAACATTGAACCCAGATCCGAGAACAGCTTTGACAGATTCTGAGGTTCGCAAGTTATTAAACCTCAACGAATTAGCAACCAAATTACCAGATGGGTTCAGTTCCTCTCCAAGGATTATAAGAAGCCCGGTTCCTGGTGCAGGAAATCCTCCTGTTCCTAAAAAGTCCAAACGAATAACCATGCAGACTGAGAAAACTGAAAATATAGAAATACCAGACCCAAAATCTCTAGAACAAGCCAAAAATAGCACTGACTGGCCTCAATGGAAATCAGCTCTAGAACGGGAATACAATTCACTAAAAGAGAGAAAAGTGTTTGGAGAATTCACAAACGACTTAGAATACAAACCTATTGGTTATAAATTAATCTTCACTAAAAAGAGAAATGAAATAGGACAAGTAATAAGATACAAAGTGAGATTAGTAGCACAAGGCCAGAATCAAAAACCTGGAATTGACTTCACTGAGACTTACTCTCCAGTCATGGATAGTATCTCTTTTAGATTTATTATATCCATGGCAGTCCAACTGGGACTCAAACTACGTCTTATGGATGTAGTCACTGCTTACTTATATGGAGATTTAGATGTGGACCTATATCTCAAACCTCCACCTGATCTCTATCCTGAAACCCCAATCCCCAAAACTGGAAAACACACGGGATTACTGATCAGAAAAGCTCTATACGGATTAAAGCAATCTGGAAGAGCTTGGTACTCCCATTTGAGAGTATATTTAATCTCCATTGGCTTCACAGTTGATCAAGCACTCCCATGTGTGTTTGTGTTAACAAAGTCACAAGAATTCATCATACTTGCAGTATATGTTGACGACATTAACCTGCTAGGAACCCCTGATCTGTGTGCTCAAATTGAGAAACAGTTGACTACAAAATTCGAAATGAAAGTCCTAGGTCCTACGACGTACTGCCTTGGATTGCAAATCCACCGATTCTCAAATGGACATATTTTTGTTCATCAACAAACATACACACGAAAATTACTTAAAATGTTCAACATGGATCAGGCTAACCCACTTACTTCACCGATGGTAGGAAAGAGCAAAATTTTAGATGATCCTTATGAACCTACGAGAGATGATGAACCTGAGGAGAATAGAACTCAGTATCAAGCTGCCATAGGTGCCTTGTTATATTTGGCCACAAATACTCGGCCAGATATTTCTTTCTCCGTGAGCACTCTAGCTCGACACAGTCAGAAACCATCAGCACGGGACTGGGCCCGAGTGAAACACTTACTTAGATACCTCAGGGGCACCGAAGATTTGGGACAGTATTTTCACAATCCGGAGCAAGCTATGATAGTAGGGTATGCAGACTCTGGTTTCAAGACAGATCCTATTCTAGGAAGATCACAGACAGGATATATTTTTCTACGAGCTGGTGCACCCATAGCATGGAAATCAACAAAGCAAACCACTGTTGCAACCTCAACAAATCATGCCGAGCTTTTAGCTTTTCACGAGGCTTGCAGAGAGTCTGTTTGGCTGCAAACCATGGAACGGACAGTGTTCGTAGCAGCAGGATTACCATATCAAGACCAACCAATTCAAATCTATGAAGACAATGCCGCATGTCTCGTTCAAGTGGCTTCAGGATATATTAAGGCAGACAGAACAAAGCATATCAGCCCTCATTTGTTTGGTTATACTCAGGAGTTGATCGAATCCAAGCAAGTCGAAGCAACCAAAGTCACATCGGCAGACAACCTTGCAGATTTACTCACAAAAGCACTTCCACCGCATCAACATAGAAAATTAGTGCATGCAGCAGGCATGCGCCTGTTATCAGAAATTACATCATAGTTTAAATTCGAGTATAGATCCTATTCCACTCTTTTTCCCTCATTTCTCAGAGGTTTTTAACAAGGGAATACGGCCTTACTCGGGAGGGAGTGTTGAAATATCACTATTATCTGTAACTATTCTGAATTAGTAAAGATCTCTCTCCACAGTGACAGATGTCCACCGTGGAGCAGCTTCCACAGAGTATAGAAAGAAGTTCTTTGGCTCTTCTTTCTCACTCTTTTCCCAGATGATTTTTGTGTGAAGCTGATGCTTCTTGCTCTTGCGATGTTCTTGCTTGCAACTACATTCATGTGATTCTGTTTGAATAAGATTTTATTTTTGTAGTTTCTCAACACGTTATCAGCACGCTCATTGATTAAAGACAGAGAGCTTAAGATCGATTACAGACAGAGAGCTTAAGATCGATTACAGATAGAGAGCTTAAGATCAATTACACACAGAGAGAAA
>JANXUK010000070.1 GCA_025356275.1 Sphingomonadales bacterium
GCCGACACCCTGCCCGGCGGGGAGACAGCCCGAAGGGCATATGTCTCGCCGCCGGGCAGGGTGTCGGCACTCGACCAAAAAACGGCTGAAGCCTTTCCCGACTGAAAGTCGGGGGTTTGAAACCGAAGGCGGGACAATCAAGACCCGGCGCTAAATGTGCGCAATCGGATCAAGGAAATTTGCGGTAACCACCTTTACGGCACTGACATCAACCCATTCCTTGTCAGAACTGCTCAGATGAACCTTGTGATGCACGGCGACGGGTCAACCAACGTGCATCGTGCTAGCTCGCTTACAAGGCCGGGGGAATGGTCAGAGGAGGCAAGGCGCGCCATCCCGTTCGGCTCCATGGACGTAGTCATTACAAACCCGCCATTTGGCACCGAAGTGACGGTTGATGACGCCCACGTGTTGTCACAATATCAGATAGCTAGCTGGGGCGCGAAAAACCGTCGCTCGGCCATGCCTGCGGAACAGTTGTTTTTGGAAGCAGGGATGAATTTTCTTAAACCAGGCGGCATTATGGGCGTGGTCCTGCCGGATGGAATCCTGAATAATCCCGGCTTAGCTTTCCTTCGTGACTGGCTAATCCGCCACTCCAAAATCATCGCATCGGTGGCGCTTCCCAAGGAAACCTTCGGCCGCAACAAGGGCGTAAATAACCCGAGCGTGTTGATCGTGCAGAAATTTTCGCATCAGGAATATCTCGATTCCGAGAAAAATATTATTGATACGCGTGGGTCAGTTTTTATGTCCGCGCCTGCCACGTCGGGCATCGACAAACGCGGCAACACTGTTTTCCTGCGACATCCAAATGGCGAATATATTTTGGACGGCGAGGGGGAGCGTGTGGCTGACGATCAGATAGCTATGGTGCCATCAGCCTATGAAATCTGGAAGCGCGGCTAGCTATGTATATAGGCCCCATAAAAAAGGGGGCGCCGCAGCACCCCCTTTCCTTGATCGTCAAACCATTGCCTCCGAAATGCTCAGGCCGGATCGGCCTCGGGCGTTTCCTCGAACAGGTCGGCCGGGATTTCGCCCGGCTCGGCATTGGGGTCATAGGCTTCGGTAAAGCCGGTGGTGTCGGCCTCGAACATCGCGGCCATCACGTCGACGCCCTGCGCCTGCAAGGCGGCCTCGTCGGGCGAGCGGGCGACGTTGACCTTGACGCCCACGGTCACTTCGGGGTGCAGCGACACCCGCACATCGAACACGCCGATGGTCTTGATCGGGCGTTCCAGCACGACCATGGTCTTGGTGACCTTGGCGCCCTCGGCGTTCAGCGCATCGACGATGTCGCGCACCGATACCGAGCCATACAATTGCCCCGAGTTGGAGGCGGCGCGGATCAGCGCGACGCTCATGCCCTCGACATTGCCGGAGTGGCCCTGCGCATGGGTCCGACGCTCGGCATTGTCGGATTCGATGCGGGCGCGGTTGGCCTCGAACACCTTGCGGTTGGCGGCGTTGGCGCGCAGCGCCTTTTTGGCCGGCAACAGGAAGTTGCGCGCATAACCGTCCTTGACGGTGACAACGTCGCCGATCGTGCCGAGCTTCTCGATACGCTCCAGGAGGATGATTTCCATGATTAGTCCTCCTTACTTCACGAGGTAGGGCAGCAGGCCCAGATGGCGGGCGCGCTTGATCGCCTGACCCAGCTCGCGCTGTTTCTTGGCGGATACGGCGGTGATGCGGCTGGGGACGATCTTGCCACGCTCGGACATGAAGCCCTGCAGCAGACGGACGTCCTTATAGTCGATGGCAGGCGCGTTCTTGCCCGAGAACGGGCATGATTTGCGGCGGCGGAAAAATGCGCGGGCCATGATTACATCTCCTCGCGGTCGCGGCGACGAGTGCGCTCACGATCTTGTTTGCGCATTTGAACGCTGGGGCCTTCCTCATGCTCGTCGACGCGAACAGTGATGAAGCGCAGAATATCCTCGTTGATGCCGGTCTGACGCTCCAGCTCGGCAACGACGCCGGGGGGGGCATCGATGTTGAGCATCACGAAATGGGCCTTGCGGTTGCGCTTGATCTTGTAGGCCAGGCCCTTCAATCCCCAGGACTCGGTCTTGGTGATTTTGCCCTTGTTGGCTTCGACGATCTCGGTGGCGGTGGCGGCCAGAGCGTCTACCTGGCTCTGGCTGAGGTCCTGGCGAGCCAGAAACACGTGCTCATATAGCGGCACGAAGCGTCCTTTCATCTGGGCCGATCGCTGGCTGATCCGCAGGATTGCGGGGCCCCTCCGGCTTTCTGTATTTGCACGAGGGCACATGGCCCGCACTGCAAGCTGGCGCGCTTAGCGCATTCTGGGCGCAATGCAAGTACCGTGGTTGCGGTACGGGCGGCTTTGCCCGATATGATGACCGACCCCAGAAGGCGAACCCGCGATGCCCGCCCCCATTCTCGCCCCAATTCTCGCCGCCACGCTGATCCTGGCCGCGCCGCAAGCCAGGCCGCATCAGGAGATCGGCCCGTCTGACTATCCCGGCTGGGCATTGCGGGCCAAGGCCTCGGCGGGGGCGTTCGTCGCGCTGCTGATCGCGCCCAATGGCAAGCCTGCCGCCTGCCGCAGCGACCAGAATTATGGCGATGCCAGGCTGGCGGCGCAGATATGTTCCATCGAGATGCGCAAACGCTGGGTTCCGGCGCGTGGGCCCGATAGCCGCGCCGCCTATGGCTATGTCGAGCGGCTCGACCGGCTGTGGCTGCCCGGCACCGGACAGGGCTTCGAGATCGCCTCGCTCAGTCGCAGCACCGCGACGCGGCTCCGGTTCAGCGCTATGCCGGCGGGTGTTGCGGCGGGCACCGCGCGGGTGGCGCTGGAGGTGAATGCGGCGGCCGCAATCACCGATTGCGGCGCCGCAGACGCCTCTGCCCCCGCCGAACTGGTCCGGCTGATCTGCGTCAACCGCATCCACCTGATCGTCAAACCACTGACCGACGCCAAGGGCGCGCCCGTCGCCTATGTCACGGCGCTCGATGTGGAGGCGGCTGCCGCCGGCGCGCCGACGATGATCCGCGTCGGCAATTAGTGCCGGTCAGGCCACCGCGACCGACGGATCATCCCGCCCGTCGCTATGGACAACGCGGTCCGCTTCGCTGCGCGCACGGGTCATCGCGTGTTGCAGCACCATCCGCTCGAACACATCGGGATGCAGCGGGCGCTCGAATTCCAGCCCGGCGCCGCTGCCCGATACCCACACCACATCGGCATCCTTGGGCGCCAGATCGGGCAGCATCAACGTGATGATCTCGCCGGCGCGCAGGCCTTCGATACCCTCGACGCGCGCGCCACCCTGCGTCATGTTGCGCAGCAGCACCGTCGCGCGGCGCCCGGCAAAGCGGTAACGCGCCAGCATGTCAAAGCTCAACCGCTCGGCGCGGGGCAGATATTCGGGGTTGGCTTCGGTGTTGTTAACCATTGTAAGGCGCCATTTCTCTTGTTTCCCGTTCGCTTGTACCACCAAGCTGTTAACGGTGTTTAAACAGAGAATTTAAGCGCTGATCGGCAATATTCCGGGACGTGTCAGGGCAGCCGCGCCAGCAATTCGCGGGCAAATATGCTCAGCGTGTCATCGCGCGCGCCCATCACCACCACGCGCGGCGCCGGGCTGGCGGGGCGGCTGGCCAGCGCCGCGATCCGCGCGCCGCATGCCTCGCGACTGGGCCAATATTCGGCGGTTGGACCCTTGGCGGGTCCCCCGGCGCCGGCCTCCTTCGAGATCTGCGCGATGATTGCCTCGCTGCCAACGCTGCGGTCGACCGATCCGCCGAAATAAACCGGATCGCACATCAGCACGCGGTCCCCGGCGCTCAGAGTATGCGCGAACACCCGCGCCAATTCGTGCCCCATCTGACGCAACGGCCCAAAGCCATGCGGTTGAAAGAAGGCGATAATCGGGCCGGGATGCGCCTTTAGCGTGGCCAACGTGGCGCGCGCCTTATCCGGGTTATGCCCGAAATCGTCGATCACGGTGATGCCGCCGGGGCTGGTCCCGACGATGTCGAACCGCCGTGCCAAGCCGGCAAAACCGCCCAGCGCCCGCACCGCCTCGCTTACCGCAACCCCGGCGGCGCTGGCCCCGGCAATCGCGGCGAGCGCATTGGCCAGATTGTGCCGCCCCGGCACCGCCAGCGCGAGGGCATGCGCCGACCCATCGCGGCGATCCAGCACGCGCGCGACAATGCCCGTCGACGCCTCGACGATACTACCGGGCGCAACCCCGATCATCGCATCGGGCCGGTCGATCGCAAAGCTGACCACATCCGCTGCGCGCCCGGCCAAAGCCGCCGTCTCTGCATCGTCGAGGTTAAGCGCCGCCACCCGCGCGCGCCCGATAAAATCGCCGAATAGCGCGCGCAATTCCTCAAGGCTTTTGTGATCGAGGCTGATATTGCCGAGCACCGCCACGTCGGGCTGATACAGCGCGATGGAGCCATCGCTCTCATCCACCTCGGACACGAAATCCGCCCCCGCTCCCACAAGTGCGCTGGCGAAGGGCGCATCGGGCGTGACGAAATTCTTCATCACCGCGCCGTTCATAATGGTGGGATCGCGGCCCGCCTCGGTCAGGATCCAGCCGATCATGCCGGTGACGGTGCTCTTGCCGCTGGTCCCCGCGACCCCGATCGAGGCAGGCGCGGCGTTGAACAGGGCGGCCAGCAATTCGGCCCGACTCATCCGGGGGCAACCCAGGGCCTTGGCCCGCACCACCTCGGGCACACTATCCTCCACCGCCGCCGAGGCGACGAGCACCTGCGCCGTCGAAGTGATGCCGCTGCCGTCCTGCGGGTGCAACGTGAAGCCCAAACTCTCCAGCCACGCAAATTTCTCAGGCGAACGCCCGGCATCAAAACTGCGGTCCGACCCGGCGATCTCCGCGCCCTGCCCGCGCAGGATTAGCGCCAGCGGCAGCATGCCCGATCCGCCGATGCCGCAGAAGAACCAGGGGTGCCGGGTGAGGGAAGAGGGGGGCATGCTCATCCCGGCCACGCCTAACCGCTGGCGGTGCGCCGGGCAAGTGAAGTGCTGTTGCGCCCGCTTTGCGCATCCCCGCGAATGGCGCTAGGCATGCGCGGTGACCAACATCGCCATCTGCGCCCCCGCCAGCCCGATCACGCCCGAGGACGCAGCCCGCGTCACGGCGCTGGCCGCTGCGCATTTCCCGCAGGTTCGACTGCACATCCATCCGCAATGCTATGCCTCGGATGGGCATTTCGCGGGTGATGACCAGACCCGCCTCGCCGCTTTCCTCGATTGCGCCAATGATCCGGGCATGGACGCGGTGTGGTTCGCGCGCGGCGGCTATGGCTCCAACCGGATCGCCGAGGCGGCGGTAAGCGCGTTGACCTCGGATGCGGCGGACAAGATCTATCTCGGCTACTCCGACATGGGCTACCTGCTCGCCGCACTCTATCGCCACACGGTCGGATGCCCCGCGCATGGGCCTTTGTTGGCCGACATCAACCGCGAGGGCGGCGAGGAGGCGATCCTGCGCGCGCTGGGTTTTCTGTGCGGCCAGGCAGGCGGCCTCGAACCCTCACTAACCCCCGGCCAGCCTGCCGTGGCCTACAACCTCACCACGCTCGCGATGCTGGTCGGCACCCCGCTGATGCCCGATCTCGCGGGCCACGTGGTGATGGTGGAGGAGGTCGCCGAGCATCTCTATGCGATCGACCGGCTGTTCTTCCACATCGCCGCGCAGCTTGGGCACATCGCCGGGCTGCGGCTGGGGCGGGTCAGCGCTATTCCCGAAAACGACCGCCCGTTCGGCCAGACGCCGGAACAAATTGCCCGCCACTGGTGCCGAATAAACGGCATCGCGTTCCTCGGCGGGGCGGATATCGGCCATGATGCGGCCAACCGCATCGTGCCGTTCGGGGTTGCACAATAAAGCGAGGGGCCATAATCGCCCCCGCCTGATTGGGAGAATTGATGATGCGCGCATTCGTGTTTCCGGGGCAGGGCAGCCAGAAAATCGGCATGGGCGTCGAACTCGCCGCATCCAGCACCGTCGCGCGCGAAGTGTTTCAAGAGGTCGATGACGCGCTGGGCCAGCACCTGTTTGCGATTATGCAGGGCGGGCCGGAAGACGCGCTGACCCTCACCGCCAACGCCCAGCCGGCGATCATGGCCCATGCCATCGCGGTGCTGCGCGTGCTAGAGCGCGACGCCGGCATCACCCTGGCCGAAAAAGCCAGCTATGTCGCGGGGCACAGCCTCGGCGAATATACCGCGCTCTGCGCTGCCGGGGCGTTCAGTCTGGCCGATACCGCGCGGCTGCTCAAATTGCGCGGAACGGCGATGCAGGCGGCGGTGCCGGTGGGCGTCGGCGCGATGTGCGCGCTGCTCGGTGCCGATATCGCCAGGGCCGGCGCTTTGGCCGAGGCGTCGGCGGAGGGCGAGGTCTGCACCATCGCCAATGACAATGACCCGGGGCAGGTCGTTCTCTCGGGTCACAAGGCGGCTATCGAACGCGCCATTGCGGCGGTGAAGGACCACGGCATCAAACGCGGTATCCCGCTGCCGGTGTCGGCGCCGTTCCACTGCCCGCTGATGCAGCCCGCCGCCGACGCGATGGCCCAGGCACTTGAGCGGACGCCGCCCGGACCCCTGCGCATCGCGCTGTTTGCCAATGTCACCGCCGCCATGGTCAGCGACCCCGCCGAGGTTCAGCGCCTGCTGGTCGAGCAGGTGACGGGCCGCGTCCGCTGGCGCGAATCCGCCATCGCCATGCGCGAAGCGGGGGTCGAACATTTCGTCGAACTGGGCGGCAAGGTCGTCGGGCCGATGGTAGCTCGCTCCACCGACGGCGCCGAAATCACCAGCGTGGTCACCATGGCCGACATCGAAGCTCTGGCAAAAGGATTGTGAGCATGTTCGACCTTAGCGGAATGACTGCCCTCGTCACCGGCGCCAGCGGCGGTATCGGCAGCGCGATTGCGCGCGCGCTGGCGGCGCAAGGCGCACGGCTCGCGCTCTCGGGCTCCAACCCCGGCAAATTGCGCGCCTTTCGCGAGGAATTGAACGACGCCTACGGCCACGATCATGTCGAGATCACCTGCGACCTGTCGGACACCGTGCAGGTCGAGCACCTGATCCCGGCTGCGCTTGATACGATGGGCAAGCTCGACATTCTGGTCAACAATGCGGGCGTCACCCGTGACAATCTGGCGATGCGGATGAAGGACGAGGAGTGGGATACGGTGATCCGCATCAACCTGGAAGCCGCGTTCCGCCTGATGCGCGCCGCCGCAAAGCCGATGATGAAGGCCCGCCACGGCCGCATCATCACCATCACCAGCGTGGTCGGCGCGACCGGCAATCCGGGCCAGATCAACTATGCCGCCGCCAAGGGCGGGCTGGTCGCGATGTCCAAATCGCTGGGTCAGGAGCTGGCCAGCCGGGGCATCACCGTCAATTGCGTTGCGCCGGGTTTTATCGCGACGCCGATGACGGCGGTGCTGCCCGAGGCGCAGAAAGCCGCGCTCAACACCCGCATCCCGATGGGCCGCATGGGCGAGGGTGCGGATATCGGCGCGGCCGTGGCCTATCTCGCCAGCCGTGAGGCGGGGTACATCACCGGCCAGACGCTGCATGTGAACGGCGGCATGGCGATGCTTTAGGGTGTGTTTGGTGAAAAGCGCGACGAGCGCTTTTCATGACAGGCTTCCGTCGCTGCGAGGCGGCCAATCCAACTAACTCCCCTCAAACTCCGTTTTATCCCCAGAATCGCCCCATCGCCCTTTCTTCCCGCTTGCCGCATCGCGCGCCTGCGTTAAGGAAGGTGGTCCGAATTGGCGGCGGGAGGCCGATTCCGGCCCGCTCCCGCAACCAATCGAAAAGTGCGTGGGAGTGACATGAAGGCCACTATCGAACGTGCAACGCTGCTGCGCTGCCTCAGCCACGTACAATCCGTGGTGGAGCGTCGCAACACGATTCCCATTCTCTCCAACGTGCTGATCGAGGCGGCGGCGGACGGCACTTTGCGCGTCATGGCCACCGATCTCGACCTGCAAGTGGTGGAGCGGATGCAGGCGGTCAGCGTCGAAGCGCCTGGGGCGATCACCGTCTCGGCGCATCTGTTGTTTGATATCGCGCGCAAGCTTCAGGACGGCAGCCAGGTCAGCCTCGCCGCTGCCGACAACAAACTGACGGTCAAAGCCGGGCGCAGCCGGTTTCAGCTGCCGACTTTGCCGCGCGACGATTTCCCGATGATCGTCGAGGGCGACTTGCCCACCTCGTTCGAACTGGGCGCCAGCAACATCGCGCAATTGATCGACGCGACGCGCTTTGCGATCTCGACCGAGGAAACGCGCTATTACCTCAACGGCATCTTCCTGCACGTAACGGAAGATTCGCTGAAGGCCGCCGCCACCGACGGGCACCGGCTGGCGCGCTACACCCTGCCATGCCCCGGCGGCGCAGAGGGCATGCCCGACGTCATCGTGCCGCGCAAATGCGTCGCGGAACTGCGCAAATTGCTGGAAGAAGCGCTCGACACCAAAGTGCTGATCGACCTTTCGGCTTCCAAGATCCGCTTTACCTTCGGCGGCGCCAGCGGCGTAGTGCTGACCAGCAAGCTGATCGACGGCACCTTCCCCGATTACAACCGGGTCATCCCCACCGGCAATGACAAGCTGCTGCGGCTCGACCCCAAGAGCTTTTACGAAGGCGTGGACCGCGTCGCCACCATCGCCACGGAAAAGACCCGCGCGGTGAAAATGGCGCTGGAGCCGGACCGCGTGGTCCTGTCCGTAACCTCGCCCGATAATGGCACGGCGGCCGAAGAACTGCCGGCGGATTATTCTGCAGCGGGGTTTGAGATTGGCTTCAACGCCAATTACCTGAAGGACATCCTGAGCCAGATCGAGGGTGATACGGTTGAGTTGCATCTGGCCGATGCCGGGGCGCCCACGCTGATCCGGCAGAATGAGAAGAGCCCGGCGCTGTATGTGCTGATGCCAATGCGGGTGTAGGGGCGCGGGTTTCAACCCCTTAACTCCGCCTTAAACCCCCGCCTGCTAAACCCCGGCGATGCAAAGCGGCAGACTCACCGCCCTCGATGGCCTGCGCGGCGTGGCGGCGATTGCGGTCATGCTCGACCATGCGCATGTCCCGGGTCTGTCGTTTGGCCATGGCTTTCTGGCGGTCGACCTGTTCTTCCTGCTGTCAGGCTATGTCATCGCCAAGTCCTATGAGCCGCAAATCACCTCGGGCCGACTGGGGCTGGGCGCTTATGTAATGGTCCGGCTGGAGCGATTGTATCCGCTGCTGTTCCTCGGCGCGCTGGTGGGCGTGGCCGCCTATTTCGCCGGCGTAACCCCGGTCCATTTCGCCAGCCGCGCCGCGTTGATCCGCGCGCTGATCTCGCAATTCCTGCTGATCCCGTTTTTGGTGATGCCGTATTTCTTTGCGTTCAACTGGGCGCATTGGTCGATCGTGTTCGAGCTTGCCGCCAATGTCGTCCACGCCGCCGCGCTGCGCTGGCTCAGCAAGCCGGTGCTGGCGCTGATCGTGATCGTGTCGGCCGGAGCGCTGGCCTATGCGGTCCGCCATTTCGGCACGGTAGCGCTGGGGTGGAGCTGGACCGGGCTGGTCTGGGGCGTGCCACGGCTGTGCTTTGGTTTCTTTGGTGGAGTGCTGCTGTTCCGCACGCATCATGCCTGGCAGAAATACGTGCCGGTGCTGCCGTTGCCGCTGCTGGCGCTGATCCTGCTGGCGATCACCGCGCTGCCGATGGCCGCCGACGCGCAGGTCAACCTATACGCCGGCGCCGAGCTGGCCGCTGTGCTGATCGCCTTCCCGCTGATGGTGATGGCCGGCACCAAGGCGCAGGGCGGCGCCATCGCGGCGGCGCTGGGCACGCTGTCCTTCCCGATCTATGCGATTCACAAGCCGATCGTCGAGGCCATGGCCCCGCTCCACCTCAGCACAGCGGCGGAGGTTGCGGTGGTCATCGCGCTGGTGCTGGCGTCATGGGTGATCGGGCGCTATGTCGACGAGCCGCTCAACGCCTGGCGCCGCGCCCGCCGCAAATTGCGCAGTGGGGCAAAGTCCGCAACGGGTCCGCGGCAGGCGGCTGCGGCCTAAAGCTGGTTCCGGCTTGCCTGTGCGTCAGCCGTGCCGCAACAATCCCCACCACAATCGCGATCAGCCCATACAAAGCCCCTCACGGCTCGGCAAAGCCCACCGCGATCAGGATCCCGGTATCCAGCACCAGCGCAAGCACCGGTGCCCACGGATACAGCAGCGCGCGAAACGGCCTCGGCAAATCGGGCTCACGCCGCCGCAGCCGAAAGAACGCCAGATCGGTGATCACCTGGAGCAGCATGTTGAGCGTGCCCAGCAGCACGAATATCAACACATAGCTGGCGGTGGCGGCAAGCGCGGCACTGCCCAGCGCCAGCGCCAGCAGCGCCAGATCGGGCGTCCCCCCGGCATTGGCCCGGCCGAGCCAGCGCGGCGCATAACGCGCATTGCCCATCGCCATCGCAATCCGCGGGCCCGGGATGAAATTGCTGTGGTTGCAGCTCAGCACGATAACAAACGCTGCCGCTGCCAGCACCTTGGCCCCGACCGCCCCGAACTTGCTGGTCATCGCGTCAAGCGCGGGAAAATCGGCGCCCTGCAAACGTGCCACCCGCAGCGCGTGGCCCAGCGCTGCAAACATCAGCAGATACAGCGCCATCACCCCCAGCACGCCCCACGCCATCGCGCGTGGCACAGTGCGCCCCGGATCCGCATTCTCCTCGGTAAAATACCCGAACAGACCCCAGCCGGCATAGGTGCTGTAAATCAGCCGATACGCGGTCAAAAGGCCCCCGAGCGCCAGCGCGTACTGCGCCGAACTTGCGGCATGATACGACGGCAAAGGCGCCATCAGGAACAGTGCCGCGATCAGCGCTCCGATCACCGCCGCCTTGAGCAAGGTAGCGATCATTTGCGCCACCTCGCCCACCACCACCCCGCGCCAGTTGACCGGCGCGAGCGCCGCCGTCACCACCACCGCCGTCGGCCCGATATGGTTTGTCAGCTGCGGCACCAACACCGCGGCAAATTCAGCCGCCGCGATGCTCAAACTTGCCACAGAACGCCACGCGGCACAGGATATCGGTCCAGCCCGACACCAATGCCGGCGTATCGCCGAATGCCCGGCGCACCACCACCACCGTCCCGCCCGACAGCGGCACCGAGGTCGACACCTCGGCCCAGATATTGGCCGACAGCAGCGTATGCAGCGCGCACAGCACCAGCAACCCCGCCACCAAGGTCAGCGACGGCACTTGCCCGAATATCACCCCCGGCGCGCGCAATATCCCGCCGCCGATCATACCGCCGACCGCCAGCGCCAGACCAAACGCCGTGCCCAGCACGCGCAGCAGGCCAGAGGCGGTGCGCTCGCCCGGCGGAGTCATGGTCAAATCGGCTTGGCTGGCCATCTTCAGGCTTTCCCTGCCGCCGAGATCATCGCCTCCACCGCGACGAATTTCTCACGCGGCGAGCCATCGCGGGCATTGCCGATCTCGGCGGCATCGATCTTGCGCCAGTCCTGAAACGTCACCACCGCCAACCCGCGCGCCGCCGCCAGCGCATCGAACCCGGCGCGGCCCTTCTTGCCCAAACCGGCGGGGCAGTCCTCGGCAATCCGCTCGACCACCGAAAAGCCGTCGGGCCGGTTGGTGCCGATGGTCCCCGATGGCCCCCGCCGCGCCCAGCCGACGCAATAGAGCCCCGGCAATATCCGCCCCTCGTGATTGGCGAACCGGCCTGCGCTCTCCTCGAACGGGACGCCGGGGATGGGGGATGTCTGATAGCCGATGCAGCTGACCACCAGATCGGCTGGCACGCGGTAAATCTCGCCGGTGCCCACCGCGCGTGCGCCATCGAGCCGCGTCCGCTCCACCTCCACCGCCGCCACCCTGCCATCGTCGCCGGCGATCAACGCGCGGGGTGCGGCGAAGAAGTCGAAGGCGACCTCGAAGTCACGGTCGGCCCGGTGCGCCTCGGGGATCGCGGCAAAGCTGCGCAGATGGGTCACCGATTTGCGCTGTCCCGGCTCCAGCAGCATGTCGTCGCCTTCGGGTGGCAGGTCGCCGGGCTCGACACGCGGACAGGCACGCGCCAGATGCGCCAGCTCACCCAGCTCCTTGGGCGTCATCGCGATCTGATGCGGACCCCGGCGGCCGAGCAGCACCACCTGCTCCAGCTGCGACCCCGCCAAGGCATTCAGCGCATGGCCCACGATGTCGCTGCCGGCGAATTCCGCCTGGGTCTTGGCCAATATCCGCGCCACGTCCAGCGCCACATTGCCATTGCCGATCACCACCGCACTACGCCCGCTCAGATCGGGGTTCAGCGCGGCGAATTGCGGATGCCCATTGTACCAGCCGACGAAAGCCGCGCTGCCGAACACATTGCCAAGCTCCGCCCCCGGCAGATCGAGCGGCCGGTCATGCGGTGCCCCGGTGGCCAGCACCACCGCGTCATAAAGCCCCTGCAATTCGGCAATCGACACATCGCGGCCAATCGCGACATTGCCGACAAAGCGCACATTCTGCGACAGCGCCACCGCCTCATAGCGGCGCGACACGCCCTTGATCGACTGATGATCGGGCGCCACCCCGCTGCGGATCAGGCCATAGGGGACGGGCAGCACATCGAACACATCGACGCGAACGCCCCCTTCGCTTCCGGTTTCGGCATCGCCCCACTGCTTCTGACAGGCCTCGGCGGTGTAGTATCCGGCGGGCCCCGACCCGACGATGGCGATATGCAGCAAGGCGTCCTCCCGGCAATTCCGCGCGCAAACACACCCACTTACCGCCCCAGCGCAAGCAAAAACCGCTGTGACCGAACCGGCACCCCGAAATATGGTTATTTCGCCCCAGTATCGCGCCCGCGTTTAACGGTATGGCAAGAGCGCGCTGCCACTGTCGCCCGCATGTCGTTGCACCATGGGCCATCGCAGGAAGGCGTACAGCCGCTTGTCGGCGCGCCCTGGGACGCGCCTGCGCTGCCCGGCGACAATGGCGAGGCGCCCGATGCCCCCGGCGCCGCGTCCCCCCCCGACAACTTGCCCGGCATCAGCCGCAGACGCCATGCCCGGCGCGGGCAGGCCATGCTGCCGGGCAGCCAGAATTACGTGCCGATCGGCTGGGCGATGACCGCGCCGACGATGGCGATGCTCTATCTCGCGACCATGGCGTTGCATGTGACCGTTCCGGCCCCCCGCTCGACCGTCCCCGCCGCGATTGCGGTGGCGCTGGCCGCGTTGTCGCCGCTGGTCGCCCGGTTTCAGTCCGAGGGGCATAATGTCGAGCATCGGCGCTATGCCGCCAACGCGGTGTTCGTGGCGCTGCCGATGCTGCTGTTCGGTGCGGGGCTGTCGCTGTGGCGGCAGATCGATCCGGGTCTCGACGTGGTGGAGATCTGCGCGGTGTTGGCGGTGGTCGGCATGGTCGGGGCGATTGCGCTCGGCGGGCGGATCACTTCGGTGGTGGTGGCGCAAACCGCTTTGTGGAGCGGGCCGGCGCTGGCCGCGCCCGGTTACGGCGCGAAGCTGGCGCTGGCCGGGGGCTTTGGCATGGGGCTGATCGCGGCGCTGCGTCAGGTCAGCCTCAAACGCGCCGAACGCGAGGAGCAATTCGCCACCCGCCGCATCCAGCAACGCGCCGAGGACATCCTGTTCGATTACGAACAGACCGGGCAGGGCTGGTTCTGGGAGACCGACCGGCGCGGTGCGATCACCTATGTCTCGCCGTCGGTCGCGCAATTGCTGGGGCATGAGGCGGGCGCGCTGCTGGCCACGCCCTTCGCCGAATTGTTCATGCAATCGGGCAAGGCGCTGGATGGGGAGCGCACGCTGGGCTTCCATCTCAACGCGCGTTCGGCGTTTCAGGACCTGGTACTACGCGCCGCCACCGAGGAGCGGGAGCGCTGGTGGTCGGTCAATGGCCGGCCGATCTATGACGAGTACAAGAACTTTCAGGGCTTTCGAGGCTCGGGCAGCGATCTGACGGAAAAGCGCCGCTCGGAACAGAATGCCTCGCGGCTGGCGCATTACGATTCGCTGACCGGGCTCGCCAACCGCTTCCAGATGTCACAAACGCTGGAAAAGATCCTGGCCGCGCCCGCTGCCAAGCATCGCGAATGCACTGTGCTGCTGCTCGATCTCGACCGCTTCAAACAGGTCAATGACACGCTGGGCCATCCTGCTGGCGATGCGCTGCTCATGCAGGTGGCACAGCGGTTGCGGCTGTCGATCGGCGCGCGCGGTCAGGTCGGGCGGCTGGGCGGCGATGAGTTTCAGGTGGTGCTGCCCGGGCGCAGCGATCAACGCACGCTGGGCGAGTTGGCCGAGAATGTCATCGCCGCGCTGTCCGAGCCCTATTCGGTGGACGGCAACCGGGTGGTGATCGGGGCATCGCTGGGCATTGCAATCGCGCCCGACGACGGGGTGACCTCGGAAGCGATCATCCGCAACGCCGACCTGGCGCTTTATGCCGCCAAGGATCGCGGGCGCGGCGTCCACCATTTCTACGACCCCAACCTGCACAGCGACGCCGAGGAGCGCCGCAGCCTTGAGCATGACCTGCGCGATGCTTTGGCCAAAGGGGGCCTGGAGCTGTATTATCAGCCGGTCGTGCTGGCCGCGAGCGAGCGGATCAGCGGGTTCGAAGCGCTGTTGCGGTGGAACCACCCGACCAAGGGCATGCTGTCGCCGACCAAGTTCATCCCGATCGCCGAGGAGGCCGGGCTTATCGGTCCGATCGGCGAATGGGCGCTGCGCACCGCCTGCCTCGACCTGGCGAAATGGCCTGATACGGTGCGGGTGGCGGTGAATGTCTCGTCGCTGCAATTCGGCAACCCCGCGCTGCCCGCCATCGTCACCAGCGCGCTGGCCACCGCGCAGGTCGCGCCGCACCGGCTGGAGCTGGAGCTGACCGAGAGCGTGTTCCTCAACGAGGATGCCGGCACCGAGGCGATGTTCGCCGCGCTCAAACGGATCGGGGTGCGCCTCGCGCTCGATGATTTCGGCACTGGCTATTCCTCGCTCGGCTATCTGAAAAGCGCTCCTTTCGACAAGATCAAGATCGACCAGAGCTTTGTGCGCGGCGCCACGCTGGGCAACAGCCGCAATGGCGCGATCATTGCCGCCATCGTCAGCCTGGCCGAGGCGCTGGGCATGGAAACCACCGCCGAGGGGGTGGAGACGCTCGACGAGCTGGAACTGATGCGCGAGCTGGGATGCAGCCATATCCAGGGCTATATCTACAGCATGCCGCTGGACCGCGAAGACACCGCCGCGCTGCTCGCGGGCGATCTGATCATGGAACCCAAGGGGCACCGCGCCGCCCGCGCTGCCCGCCGCACGATGTTGCGCAAGGCGGCGCTGGAGCATGATGGGGCCACCTATGACGTGACCATCCGCAATATCTCGGACACCGGGGTGATGATCGAGGGGCTGTGGAATGTGCCGGTCGGGCTGGAGCTGCGCGTCGCCCTGACCGACTTGATCACGGTCAGCGGCGCCGTGCGGTGGAGCCAGCATGGCCGCATTGGGCTCGAATTCAATAAAAGGCTGCGGGTTGAGGATTTCAGCCGCATCGTTACCGTGCGCAGCGCCGCCCTTGCGGCCGCCGCCGCGCCCCAGCCCATGCGCAAGCTGGGGTAGGGGGGCTTAGCCGCCCCGCCAAAACCCGCTCAGCCACGCTGCGTCACAGCTGCGCATGCAGCCGCAGCGCCACGACATGCGCGGGCCCGCGATCGCGATTGTACCCCGGGTTGCCGACCAATTGATAATCGGCCGTGACCATCACCTGCGGCAACGCCTGCCAGGCATAATAGCTTTCGGCGATCCACTCCGCCCCCGGATGCGGCAATTTCCCGTCGCCTACCAGCGTGCCCACGCCGCCATCGGCGAAAAACTGCCGATGTTCGGGGGAGAGCGCGTTGACCGCCATCGCCAGCCCGACCCGGTCACCCGCGCGGCCCCAGCCGGCTCCGGTCAATTGCCCGCCGACCGCGACACTGCGGTCGATGTCGGTGAAATCGTCGGCCTCGACTTTGCCGTCGCCATAGCCGGCGCGCAGGAAAACGCCCAGACGGGCGCTGACCTTCTGCTCGGCATTGATCTGCACGCCCCATTTGTCGGTCGGTCGGCGCAGGCTGGCCAGATCGGGGATCGCCCCGCTGCGGTCATAGGCGGCAATCGCATCGCCCAGCCGCGTCAGCCGCCCGCGCGTGAAGTAAAAGCCCAAGCGCACGGCCCCGCCCCGCCCGCCGATCGCATGCCGGTGCTCGACTTCGCCCACCGCCTGATATTGTGAAAGATCGATCTCCAACGACGGCTGGTTGGGCTGTTTCGACAGGTCGAACAGGCCAGCGCGCAGCGTCCATGGCCCGCGATACCACTCCGCCGCGCCGCCAAAGGTAAAGCCCCAGGCATTGGCGGCATAATCGAACGTGCCGGTATCGATCAGCGCCCAGTTGAGGAAATCCCCACGCGGATCATGCGCATAGGCATTGGTATCGAACACATCGACCACGCTGAACTTGCCCAGCGTGATGACCAGCCGGTCGGCGCTTTGCCGCCCGGCCAGCTGATTGGCCGCCGCATCCACTTCGCTGCGCGCGCCGCCCAGCGCGATGGTCTGGCGCAGAAACGCGCGGGGTAGCTTGAGATAGGGACTGGCCTCGCCCACCTTGTAGGCCTCACCCGACGTGAACCCGGCCACGCCCAAGGTGTTGGACAGGCCAAATCCCTGATCGACCTCGCCATTGACCCAGACCTCCGCCCCCGGCCACAGGCGCGCGCCCAGATAGACCGTGGCATCGAATGTCTCGCGCAGCTGATGCGGCGCCAGGCTGTTCGCCCCGGCATAGGGCGCGGCAAAGCCCGGCGTGGCCTGCACGGTGAAGGTGCTCTGCGCATGGATGGCAAAGCGCTGATCCTCTGGCGCGGTGTCGGCTGCGGCGGGTGGTGCCGCTACGTCCTGCGCATGCGCTGCGCCGGGCACAGCCATCAACAACAGCGCGCGGACCAAGGGACGGAAAGTTTCAACCATGATTCAACCCGGATCGCCCCAGAATGCCGCTATTACCCGACCAATATGACGAAACAAACGCGAAGCGGGAATACCCCCTGCCGCCTTTTCATCGCCGCATGCCGGTTCCGCCGCCCGCAACCCCAGCTCAAAAACCGGTTCCCACATTTCAGCCGATGCTTTACCGGCCCCCCATGGCTGACCAATCCCGCATTCGCAACTTCTCGATCATCGCGCATATCGATCATGGCAAGAGCACGCTCGCAGACCGCCTGATCCAGTTCACCGGCGGCCTGACCGAGCGCGAGATGAGCGCGCAGGTGCTCGATAACATGGATATCGAGCGGGAGCGCGGCATCACCATCAAGGCCCAGACGGTCCGCCTGAACTACAAGGCCCAAGATGGCCTCGATTACGAGCTCAACCTGATGGACACGCCGGGCCACGTCGATTTCGCCTATGAGGTCAGCCGCAGCCTGGCCGCCTGCGAGGGCGCGCTGCTGGTGGTCGACGCGGCGCAGGGGGTGGAAGCGCAGACCCTCGCCAATGTTTATCAATCGATCGAGCATGACCATGAGATCGTGCCGGTCATCAACAAGATCGACCTCCCCGCTGCCGAGCCCGAGCAGGTCAAGGCGCAGATCGAGGAGATCATCGGCCTGGACGCCTCGCAGGCGGTGCTGACCAGCGCCAAATCCGGAATAGGAATCATTGACGTGCTGGAGGCGGTCGTCACCCGTATCCCGCCGCCCAAGGGCGATGCCGCCGCGCCGCTCAAGGCGATGCTGGTGGACAGCTGGTACGACCCCTATCTCGGCGTCGTCATTCTGGTGCGGGTGATCGACGGGGTGATCAAAAAGGGTCTGCAGGTCAAATTCATGGCCGGCGGCACCGAACATCTGATCGACCGCGTCGGCTGCTTCACCCCCAAGATAGAGCAACTGACCGACCTCGGCCCGGGCGAGATCGGCTTCATCACTGCCCAGATCAAGGAGGTGGCGCAGGCCCGCGTCGGCGACACCATCACCACCGTCAAAAACGGCTCCAAAACCGCGCTGCCCGGCTTCAAGGAAGTGCAGCCGGTGGTGTTCTGCGGGTTGTTCCCCACCGACGCCGCCGATTTCGAGAAACTGCGCGAGAGCATCGCCCGCCTGCGCCTCAACGACGCCAGTTTCAGCTTCGAGATGGAGAGCAGCGCCGCATTGGGCTTTGGCTTTCGCTGTGGCTTCCTCGGCCTGCTCCATCTGGAGATCATCCAGGAACGGCTCAGCCGCGAATACGACCTCGACCTGATCACCACCGCGCCCTCGGTGGTCTATCGCCTCACCATGAACGACGGCTCGCTGCGTGAACTCCACAACCCGTCCGACATGCCGGACCCGGTCAAGATCGCGCAGATGGACGAGCCATGGATCAAGGCGGTGATCTACACCCCCGACGAACACCTCGGTTCGATCCTCAAGCTGTGTCAGGACCGGCGCGGTATCCAGACCGGGCTGACATACGTTGGCGGCCGCGCGATGGTGAATTACGAACTGCCGCTCAACGAAGTGGTGTTCGATTTCTACGACCGGCTCAAATCGATCAGCCGCGGCTATGCCAGCTTCGATTACGAACAGATCGGCCTGCGCGAGGGCGATCTGGTGATGATGAACATCCTGGTCAACAACGACCCGGTCGACGCGCTGAGCATGATTGTCCACCGCTCACAGGCCGAACCGCGCGGGCGGCAACTGGTCGAGCGGCTGAAAGTCCTCATCCCTCGCCACATGTTCAAGATCCCGATCCAGGCCGCCATAGGCGCGAAAGTGATCGCCCGCGAAACCCTCGCCGCGCTGCGCAAGGACGTGACCGCCAAATGCTACGGCGGCGACATCAGCCGCAAGAAAAAGCTGCTCGACAAGCAGAAGGAGGGCAAAAAGCGGATGCGCGAATACGGCAACGTCTCGATCCCGCAGGAGGCGTTTATCGCGGCGTTGCGGATGGGCGAGGAGTAGGGGGGCGAGCGGGGTGCCCGTATTGTCCAACGAGCGATAAGCCGGCGCAGATCACTACCGCCTGGGATTACCGAGCGGTGGACGAATGGTTTGTCTGGATTTCGGCTGTTGTTTGGGAATGACCCCGCGCGGCATTTTCCTTTCCAGCGATCACACCGACGAAGGGATGATCGACCAACTGGCAGTCGTCGGGATTTTCGTCAAAAAGGATGCGTATCTGCCGACCGCTATCGACACATTTCCGCGCAGCACTAACGACCTCCTCGCGAGCGAACACATCCCTGTCTAGTCGACGCGTAACGAAATCCACCTGCTTTTTTGCGGTAGAAAGAAGCGCGGTGAGAATGTCACAGGCATGATCGGGAGAGCCGTTGTAGAACAACTCGTCGCTATCGGTCTCTGTTGCTGCCAGCAAACGGTTCAGATATTCGCTCATCGAACGGCGCCCTTTTGGGCAATATCTACGATTGCGATTGACCTGGGATTAATGGCCTCAGGATCTAGGTGGCGTGGACAAATTGGTTGACGCGAGACTTGGTGATTGATTCAAGGCTTCCTTTTGGAGGCTGGGTTGAGCCGGGGCGATCTGAGCGAAGCTGAGTGGTGTGTTTTGAAGGGTTTGCTGCCGATTGATGCGGCAAACCGAGGGCGCGGGCGGCCGCCTGAGGAGAACCGTTCCATCATCAACGGCATACTCTGGCGGCTGCGCTGCGGCACGCCTTGGCGCGATGTCCCGCCCAAATACGGCAAGTGGAACACGATCTACCGGCGCTTTCGACGCTGGAGCGAGGCCGGGGTCTGGGAGGCGATATCGGTCACGCTGGCCGAGATCATGGCGGACAGCGGCCACTACAGCATCGATAGCACCACCGTTCGCGCCCACGTCTCGGCGGCGGGCGGAAAAGGGGGGCTCATCGACGCGCTCTTGGGCGCTCGCGGGGCGGGTTCACCAGTAAGCTTCACTGTCTGGCAGATGCCAGGGGACGACCGATCGCCTTCCACCTGACCGTCGGCGAAGCGGCAGATTGCAAGGCCTATGACACGCTGATCGCCCTGCCCGAGCAGGCCCCAGAGGCGCTGCTGGCGGATAAGGGATATGACTCCGATGCCATCCGAACCGACCTTGCGCGCCGAAACATTCAGGCCGTGATACCCGGCCGTTCAAACCGCAGGATCAAGATCGAACACGACCGGGCGCTCTACAAGGAACGCAATCTGTTTGGTCCCGGCATTTGGTGGTGCGGATTTAGGTTGAAGCGATCTGGCTCGGTTGTCCAGCATTTGCAGATATATTCGTAGGGCGTGAGGCCGCGCAGGGTTTTCAGTCGGCGGCCATAATTGTAGGCGTTGATGAAG
>JANXUK010000074.1 GCA_025356275.1 Sphingomonadales bacterium
GGCGAGACAGCCCGAAGGGCATATGTCTCGCCGCCGGGCAGGGTGTCGGCACTCGACCAAAAAACGGCTGAAGCCTTTCCCGACTGAAAGTCGGGGGTTTGAAACCGAAGGCGGGACAATCAATCCACTAGAACGAAAAGCGCCTTTTCGCGCTTTTCGTCAAACAGACTCCCGCAGGTCTGTTGTGATCGGGCGCGATGGGGTAGGCGCGGGACATGGTTCTCACCGCTGCCCCCGCCCTTCCCCCTCCCCCCATCCGCGGGCTTGGCGCATCGCTGAGCGGGCGCAACTGGTGTTGGCGCGGGGGGAATATGGACCTGGGCGGCCAGAACGTTGAGACGGGCGGGCTGGAGGACGATCTAGTCACGCAATTGCTATTGGCGCGGGGGGTGGCGCGCGGCGACCTGGAGCGGCACCGAGCGCCAACCTTGCGCGGCTTCCTGCCTGACCCTTCCGAATTTCGCGACATGGATGTCGCGGCTCGGCGGCTGGCCGATGCGGTGGCGCGCCGCGAGAGCGTGACGGTCTACGGCGATTACGATGTCGATGGCGCGACCAGCGCGGCGCTGCTGATCCGGCTGCTGCGGATGCTGGGGCATGATGCGGGGCATTACATCCCGGACCGGCTGCTGGAGGGCTACGGCCCCAGCGGCGCGGCGCTGGTCAAAATTGCCCAGGGCGGCGCCAGCCTGATCGTCACCGTCGATTGCGGGGCGATGGCGCATGAGGCGCTGGCCATGGCCGCCGATGCCGGGGTGGACGTGATCGTGGTCGATCACCACAAATGCGCCGCCGAACTGCCGATTGCCGCCGCGCTGGTAAATCCCAACCGCCTGGACGAGGGCGAGGTCGGCGCGGCGCATGGCCATCTGGCAGCGGTGGGCGTGGCGTTCCTGCTCGCCATCGCGGTGCTGCGCGAATTGCGTGGGCGTGGATGGTTTGCCGCGAAGGTCGAGCCTGATCTGATGTCGCTGCTCGATCTGGTGGCGCTGGGCACGGTGGCGGATATGGCGGCGTTGCGCGGGCTGAACCGGGCGATGGTGGCGCAGGGGCTAAAGGTGATGGCGCGGCGGCGCAATATCGGCATGGCCGCGTTGATCGATGTCAGCCGACTGACGCGGGCGCCGCTGTGCAGCGATCTGGGCTTTGCGCTGGGGCCGCGCGTCAATGCCGGCGGGCGGGTGGGCGAGGCGAGCCTGGGCGTGCGCCTGCTGACCACGCTGGACCCCGATGAGGCGCGCGACATCGCGGCGCAATTGTCGCGGCTGAATGAGGAACGCCGCGCAATCGAGGCCGAGGTGCAGGCAGCGGCCGAGGCGGGCATCGCCGGGCAGCATAATCGCGCGGTGCTGGTTCTGGCCGGGCGCGGCTGGCATCCGGGCGTGATCGGCATCGTGGCCGGGCGGATCAAGGAGAAGACGGGCAAGCCGGTGCTGGTGATCGCGCTTGGGGTCGACGGGGATGACGCCCATGGCAAAGGCTCCGGGCGCTCGATCCCGGGGGTAGATCTTGGCGCGGCGATTATCGCTGCGCACGGCGCGGGCCTGCTGATCGCTGGCGGTGGGCATGCGATGGCGGCGGGGCTAACCGTCGCCGATGGCGGGGTGGCGGCACTGGCCGATTGGCTCGACGCGCATCTGGGGCGCGATGTGATGGCAGCGCAGGGTGGGCAGTCGCTGGCGCTGGACCTGGCGGTGGCGCCGCGCGGCCTCAACATCGACCTGATCGAGACGCTGGAGAGCGCCGGGCCATACGGTATGGGCTGGCCCGGGCCAAGGGTCGCGGTTGGCCCTGTACGGCTGGTCAAGGCCGATGTGGTGGGCAGCGATCATGTGCGGCTGATCGTGCGCGGCGGCGATGGGGCCAGCTTCAAGGCCGTGGCGTTTCGCGCGGCGCAAACCGAGCTGGGCCAGGCATTGCTGCATGGCGTGCGCGACCGGCCGATCTGGCTGGCCGGGCGCGCCAAGATCGACGACTGGTCCTCGCGCCGGGCGGCTGAATTGCACATCGACGATGCGGCTTGGGCCAGCTGAAGCCGCAGCGCACGCCCCCGGGGCTTGACCTTACGGGGCGGCTTGCCTAGAGGCGCGGCCTTGCTATCGGCGCAAGCCGGCATGGCCCCTTCGTCTAGCGGTTAGGACGCGGCCCTTTCACGGCTGAAACACGGGTTCGATTCCCGTAGGGGTCACCAGGTTTCATGCCCGTTTACGGGGATCGGGATCGGGGATATGCTGGGCAGCAATACCAATGGCCCCTTCGTCTAGCGGTTAGGACGCGGCCCTCTCACGGCTGAAACACGAGTTCGATTCTCGTAGGGGTCACCAGGTTTCGCGCCGAAGCCGGTTTGATATTATCGATCGCACAATCTTACGCTCTGGTGCTGGCGCCCTTGCCCGCCTATGCCGCCGGGCGATGATCGATGGCTCCCGCACACCCTGGATTGGCATGCTGCTCGCGCTGGCGATGGCGTCGGTGATGCTGTTTGCCGGGGTCGGCGCGCTATGGGCTTTGGCGGTGCTGGTGGTGTGGTGCTACTCGCTGTGGGTCGGGGGCCGCCGGGTTGAGACGGGCGCTCCCTCGCCGCCCTTCACCCCGCCGCGCCGCGATCCGGGCGATGCCAGAGAAGCCATCGCCGAATGTATCGAACAGATCAGCCTGCCGTTGCTGCTGATGGACGCGCGGCGGATTATTGCCGCAAATGCCGGCGCGCGCGCCGCACTGGGCAACCATATTCTGGGGCAGGATGCGCGGATTTCGTTGCGCCACCCGGAGGCGGTGCGGCTGCTCGACCTGCCCGATGGCACGGCGGTGAGCATCGCTGGCCTGTCCGGTCCGGGGCGGCTGTGGCAGCTCACCAAGCACCGGATCGATCCCTCGCTATGGCTGATCGAGCTGCTGGACCGCACCGGCGAGGTCGATATGGGCCGCGCGCATACCGATTTCGTCGCCAATGCCAGCCACGAGCTGCGCACGCCCCTGTCGGCGATCATCGGCTATGGTGAGACGTTGGTCGACGACATGGGGGCCGAGAACATGGGGGCCGAGGACATTGGGGCCCACTACACCGGGACGATGGATGCCGGGACGCGGGCGCGGTTCCTGGGCGTGATCCTGCGCGAGGCGCGGCGGATGCAAAGCCTGGTCGCCGATCTGATGTCGCTGTCTCAGCTGGAGGCGGAGAAGCATGATACCCCCACCGCGCCGCTCGATCTGGGGCAGGTCGCGGCGCGGGTGGTCGGCGAATTTGCCGGCAATGGCCCAATGCGCGTCACGCTGGAGCGTGATGACAAAAAGCGGGAACCGGTATTTGTCGACGATCCAACCAAGCGTCATCACGCTCCAGCACGCGGCGACGCGCCGTTAAGTGTGGCGGGCGATGCCGCGCAGCTGGAGCAATTGCTGCGCAACCTTATCGACAATGCGCTGAAATATGCCGACCCCGAGGCGGCGGTGACGATCTCGCTGAGCGCCGATGATCGCGGCATGGCGGTGCTGAGCGTTGCGGATCAGGGCCCCGGCATCGCGCCCGAGCACATCCCCTTGCTGACGCGGCGGTTCTATCGCACCGATCCCGGGCGCAGCCGGGCGGCGGGCGGCACCGGCCTCGGGCTCGCCATCGTCAAGCATATCGTGGAGCGGCATCGCGGCCGGCTCGACATTGCCAGCCAGCTGGGCGTGGGCACCACGGTGACCGTGCGCCTGCCGCTGCTGGTGCCGCTGCCCGACCCCGCGACGTAACCCCGCCCACTGTCATCGTCCTGTCATCGAAGCACGTCACAGGGCGGTCTTTGGCTGGTTTTGCGTTTGTACTTGAATTTGCGGCCCAGCCTGTGATGACATCGCCGCACGGCTGGTGCCGGCGGCGGGAGCGAGCGACATGATGACAGAGCATACCGTCAAAGCCTTCGACGAAGACATTACCCGGCTGCGCGGGCTCATCGCGGAGATGGGCGGATTGGCCGAGGTGGCGATTGGCGAGGCGATGGAGGCGCTGATCAAGGGCGCGGACAGCGTCGCGGCGCAGGTCGTCGCTCGCGACAAGCAAATCGACGCGCTGGAGCAAGAGGTCGACCGGCTGGCGATCCGCATCATCGCCTTGCGCGCACCGATGGCCGACGATCTGCGCGAAGTCATCGCCGCGCTGAAAATCGCCGGAATTATCGAGCGAATCGGCGATTACGCCAAGAATATCGCCAAGCGCACGGGCAAGATCGAGGGCCGCGCCCGATTCGAGCCGCTGACGCTGATCCCTGCCATGGCCGATATTGCCAGCGAGATGGTGCATGACGTGCTGACCGCCTATGCCGCGCGCGACCCCGCGATGGCAGTGGCGGTGGTGGAGCGTGACGCGCAGGTCGACGCGTTTTACGACAGCATCTTCCGCAATCTGGTGTCGTTCATGGTGGAGAACCCCTCGACCATCACCACCGCCGCGCAATTGCTGTTCGTGGCGCGCAATCTTGAACGGATCGGCGACCATGCCACCAACGTGGCCGAGATGGTCTATTTCGCCGCCACCGGCGACTATCTGACCGACCGCGCCGACCGGCCGGTCACCTGAGCCCGCCTCCGCCACCCCCGTCCCTGCAACCACGGAAGCCGGCGATGACTGCACCCTGCCTGCTGCTGGTCGAGGATGACGCCGCACTGGCCGAATTGCTCGAATTCCGTTTCCGTGCCGAGGGTTACCGGGTCAGTGCCACCGGCGACGGCGACGAGGCCCTGCTGCGCGCCGCCGAGGAAGTGCCCGATCTGGTGGTGCTCGACTGGATGATCGAGGGGACCAGCGGCATCGAAGTGTGCCGCCGCCTGCGCCGCGACAAGGCCACCGCCCACGTGCCGATCATTATGCTGACCGCGCGCGGCGCCGAGGATGACATGCTGCGCGGGCTGGAGACGGGCGCCGACGATTACCTGACCAAGCCTTTCAGCCCGCGCGAATTGCTGGCGCGGGTGGCCGCGATCATGCGGCGCATTCGCCCGGCGTTGGCCGGCGAAGTGCTGGTGGTTGGCGATCTCAGCCTCGATGCCGCAGCGCACCGGGTGTCGCGGCGCGGGGCCTATGTGGCGCTGGGGCCGACCGAATTTCGCCTGCTGCGCTTTTTCATGGAGCATCCCGGGCGGGTGTTTTCGCGCGGGCAGTTGCTCGATGCGGTGTGGGGCACCGCCAGCGACATCGAATTGCGCACCGTCGACGTACATATCCGCCGGCTGCGCAAGGGTATCGAGATTGACGGCGCACCCGATCCGGTGCGGACCGTACGCTCGGCCGGATACGCGCTTGAGGCGGTTTAGGGTCGGCGGTTTAACCGCCCCCAGCGCGCCAACGGTTACTCGGCGGGAGGCAACAGCGGCGAACCGATCGGGCTGCCGTCCTCCTCGATCCCGCGGCCCAGATAGGAACGGTGGCGGCTATAGGCGAAGTATAGCACCATGCCGATTGCCCCCCAGCCGAACAGCACCGCCATCGCCTGCCAGGGCAGGTTGACGAACAGGAAGATGCAACCGACCACCGTTGCCGGTGCGATCACCCATGCCGCCGGAGTGCGGAACGAGCGCGGACGATCCGGCTCTGTCTTGCGCAGGACGAGCAGCGCGATCGCGACCATCAGGAAGGCGTATAGCGTGCCCGCATTGGCGTAATCCGCCAGCTTCCCAACGGGTAGGAAGGCAGCGGCGATGGCCACAGCGACACCAGTGCCGGTCGTCACGACATAGGGCGTTTTCCATTTGGGGTGGATCTTGCTCCACGACGGCGGCAGCAGCCCATCGCGGCTCATCACGAAGAACACCCGGGTCTGGCCATACATCAGCACCAGCACCACCGAGGGCAGCGCGATGATCGCGGCATAGCCTACCAGATTGCCGATAGTGCCAAAGCCGATCACCCGCAGCACGTGCACCAGCGCTTCATTGCTGCACACCAGCGCCTCGTGGAATTGCGGCATCGCGCATTGGGTCGCGAGCGCGGCGGAGCCGGTTTCGAGCGGCACGCCGGGCGCGCCCATGATCGGTTGCCCCCCGATGGTGCCAATCGCGCCGGCTGCGACCAGGATGTAGAAAATCGTACAGAACAGCAGCGATCCGATCAGGCCGATCGGCACGTTTCGCTGCGGATTTTTGGTCTCTTCAGCAGCGGTTGAGACCGAATCGAAGCCTACGTAGGCGAAGAAGATCGTGGCCGCCGCGCCCACTGCGCCAAGCCCCGTGCCGATGCCGCCAAACACGCCGGCGGGCAGAAACGGGTTGAATTTGGACAGTTCGACCCGTGGCAAAGTCAGCGATATGAACACCACCAGTGCCACCACCTTGATGGCGACGAGGATGGCGTTGACCTTGGCGCTTTCGCTCGTGCCGATCACCAGCAATGCGGTTACCAGCAGCGAGATCAGCACCGCCGGCAGGTTGATGAACCCGCCTGGCACCCCGCCCAGGGCCAGCGGCCCGGATATCAGCCAGGTCGGTAAATGAATGCCCAGCGTTTGTTCAAGAATGGTTCCGGTAAAATGTCCCGACCACCCAACCGCGACCGCCGAAGCTGCCACCGCATATTCCAGAATAAGCGCCCAGCCGACCGTCCAGGCCAGCAATTCGCCCATCGTGGCATAGGTATATGTATAAGCGGAGCCGGCGACGGGCATCATCGAAGCGATTTCGGCATAGCACAGCGCCGCGACGATACAGATTACCCCGGCGATACCGAAAGCCAGCATCAGCCCCGGCCCCGCTTTCTGGGCGCCAGCGGCGGTTAGCACGAAAATGCCGGTGCCGATCACACAGCCGATCCCGAACAGGGTCAGTTGAAACCAGCCGAGCGTGCGGTGCAACGATTTGCGTTGGGCGGTGGCGAGAATCGCGTCGAGCGATTTGATGCGAGCAAACATTGGTCAATCGTTCCTTCCGGAGCGGCGTAATGTCCGGCAAGCTAGTGGCAAGCACGCCGTTGGCAAGCGCCGATTGCCGCCCTTCCCCCGTAAGGCCGCAAGCCGTATAGGCGGGCCATGTCCACCACCTTCCAGCTCGACACCGCGACCAGCCGCGCCAATCCCACCCCCGCCCCGATGAAGCGGCTGACCGTGCCCGCCATTCGCGCGCGCAAGGCCGATGGGGTGACGCGCGAACCGCTGGTGATGCTAACCGCGTATACGGCGCGCACCGCGCAGCTGCTCGATCCGCATTGCGACATGCTGCTGATCGGCGATTCGCTGGGGCAGGTGATCTATGGGCTGCCCTCCACGCTGGGCGTCACGCTGGAGATGATGTGCGCGCATGGCGCCGCCGTGGTCCGCGGCAGCTATCACAGCGTGGTGGTGGTCGACATGCCTTTCGGCAGCTACGAGGCCTCGCCCGCACAGGCCTTTGCCTCGGCAGCGCAGATCATGGCGGAGACCGGCTGCGCGGCGGTGAAGCTGGAGGGGGGGCAGAGCATGGCGGGGACCATCGCGTTCCTGTCGGCGCGTGGGATTCCGGTGATGGCGCATATCGGCCTGACCCCGCAGGCGGTGAACCAGCTTGGCGGCTATGGCGCGCGCGGACGGACGCAGGAGGAGCATGCGCGGATTATGGCCGACGGCAAGGCGGTCGAGGATGCGGGCGCGTTCGCGGTGGTGGTCGAGGGCGTGGTGGAGCCTATCGCCGTTGCCCTCACCCAGGCGCTCGAAATCCCGACCATCGGCATCGGCGCGTCGGCCACCTGCGACGGGCAGGTTTTGGTTACCGAGGATATGTTGGGGATGTTCGACCGGGTGCCGCGCTTCGTCAAACGCTATGCCGACATTGGCGCGGTGATCGGCGGGGCGGCCGCGGACTATGCCGCAGAGGTGCGGGCGCGCGCCTTTCCCGGCCCCGACCAGACCTATCAGCCCAAATGAGCTTCCCGCGCCAGTTCATCGGCCCAACCGTGTTTTCGCTGATCTGCCTCGGGCTGGCGGGGGCCTATGGTTGGCATTTTGGCGGCAATGCGGCGGCGGTGCTGGCCGATCTGTGGATCGTGCTGGTGCTGGCGGTGTTGGAAATTTCGCTCAGCCTCGACAATGCGGTGGTCAATGCGCGCGTCCTTGCCGAGATGGATACGGTGTGGCGGCGGCGATTCCTGACCTGGGGCATGGCGATCGCGGTGTTCGGCACGCGGATCGCGCTGCCGTTGGCGATCGTGGGGGTGACGGCGCGGCTGGGGCCGGCGGAGGCGCTGCGGCTGTCGCTGACCAAGCCCGACCTTTATGCGCAGATCGTTGGCGGCGCGCATATCTTTATCGCCGGGTTCGGCGGCTCGTTCCTGTCGATGGTGGGATTGGGGTTCTTTCTCGATCCGGCCAAGGACCTGCATTGGCTGGTGTGGATCGAGGCGCATATGTTCCGGCTGGGGCGGGTGCGGGCGAGCGGCGCGGCGTTGGTGCTGGCGGTGCTGATCGGGATCGCGCATTTCCTGCCGGGGGCGGAGGCCACGCGGTTTTTGATTGCGGGCGGGCTGGGGCTGGTGGCCTTTGTGGCGATGGAGGGGCTGGGCGTGCTGCTGGAGCCGCACCAGGGCGCCGGGACCGCCGCCGGGGTGGTGGTGCGCTCGGGGATCGGGGCGTTTCTGTATCTCAACCTGCTCGATGCCTCGTTCAGCCTGGACGGGGTGATCGGGGCCTTTGCGCTGTCGACCAATATGGTAGTGATCGCGCTGGGCTTGAGTATTGGCGCCATTTTCGTGCGCACCCTGACCCTGATGCTGGTCGATCAAGGGACGCTGGGGCGCTATCGCTATCTCGAGCATGGCGCGTTCTGGGCGATCATCGCGCTCGGGGTGATCATGCTGGCCTCCGCGCTGGTGACGATGCCCGAGGTGGTGACCGGGGGCATCGGCGCGGTGCTGATCGGTGCGGCGATCTGGACCTCGCGAAGAGCAGGGACGGTGGGGGTGAGCTAATTTTGCACGCATCCCTGTTGTTTTAATGCAACGCCCGGACTCCAATTTAAGCCGAATTACCATTGCCGATTGCGGGCTCCGCACAATCGTGAAAAAGCGAGCCAACAAGAATTCCGGGAGGGGATGAGGGCGGCCTAAATGGTCGCCCTTTTCTTTTGCGGATCAGGGCTTTCGTTGCCCGTTAGCTGTTCAGATCATACTGCTTGAGCAGATCATACAGCGTCGGCCGGCTGATCCCCAGCATCCGTGCCGTGCCCGAGATATTGCCCTCGCTGCGGGCCAGCGCGTGGCGGATCACCTTGCGGTCGCTATGCTCGCGCGCGGCCTTCAGGTTGAGCGGCGCCGCCTCCCCGTCCTCGCGGCTGGCAAGATCGAGATCGCTGGCCGAGATCATCTTGCTGTCGGCCATGATTACCGCGCGTTTGACCCGGTTTTCCAGCTCGCGGACGTTGCCCGGCCACGGCCAGCTGTCGATCGCGGCTAGCGCGTCGGCGGCAAAGCCCTTGACCGACGGGTTCATCTCGCGGGCAAACCGCGCCAGAAACGCCTTGCCGAGCAGCGTGGCGTCGCCGGGGCGCTCCGCCAGACTGGGAATTTTGACGACGATTTCCGCCAGGCGATAGAACAGATCCTCGCGGAAGCGGGCCTGCGCGATCATCGCCTCCAGGTTCTGATGCGTCGCGCAGACAATCCGCGTATTGACCGCGATCGATTTGCGCCCGCCGATCCGCTCGATCACGCGTTCCTGCAGGAATCGCAGCAACTTAACCTGCAATTGCAGCGGGATGTCGCCAACCTCGTCGAGGAACAGCGTGCCGCCGTCGGCCATCTCGATCTTGCCCTCGGTGGTCTTGACCGCGCCGGTGAACGCGCCTTTTTCGTGGCCGAACAGCTCGGCCTCCAGCAGGTTTTCCGGGATCGCGGCGCAATTGATCGCCACAAAGGCTTTGTCGCGCCGGTCGCTGGCCTCGTGCAGACCGCGCGCCAGCAGCTCCTTGCCGGTGCCGCTGGCGCCCAGCAGCATGACCGAGACGTTGGTGTTGGCCACCCGCTCGATCGTGCGCGCCACCCGCAGCATCTCGGGCGCGGCAGTGATCAGCGCGCCCAAAACCCGGTTATCCGGCCCGGCGCGCGCGGCGAGGCTGCGGTTTTCGGCCTCGATGCGGTGCAGTTCGAAGGCGCGGCGGACGATCAGGCCGATCTCCTCCATCTTCACCGGCTTGTGGTAGAAATCATAGGCACCGCGCGCGATGGCGTTCAGTGCGCTGTCCTTGGCTTCATGCCCGCTGGCAACGATGACCTTGGTGTCGGGTTTGAGCGCCATGATCGCGTCGAGCACGGCAAAGCCCTCGGTTGTGCCGTCGGGGTCTGGCGGCAGGCCAAGGTCGAGCGTCACGACCGCGGGCTCCTCGGCCCGCAGCGCGGCCAACGCGGCGGCGCGGTCACCGGCGATGATCACATCGAAATCCTCATAGGCCCATTTGAGCTGAGCCTGGAGGCCGGGATCGTCCTCCACGACCAGCAGTTTGGGTTTTGCGGATGCGTCGGACATGATCAGGCCACTCTTGGTTGGGTGATGTCGGTGGTAGCGGCCGCAGCGGCACGGTCGAGCAGCAGGCGGATGACGAAGCGGGTGCCCATGCCCTCGCGCGATTCGACCTCCAGCCTTCCGTGCATGCCGCGCACCAACTCGCGCGCTTCATAGGCGCCGATGCCGAACCCGCCGGGCTTGGACGATTCGAACGGGCGGAACAGGCGGGTGCGCAGAAATTCAGGCGACATGCCGTGGCCGGAGTCCACGATCTCGATCCGGCCATACGGATCGTCGGCCGACAGGCTGATGAACACCGGCATCTCGCCGCTGCTCGCGTCGATGCCGTTTTGCACCAGATGGCGCAGAACCTGTTCGATGGCGTGGCGGCTGCCGGTGACGAGGCAGGGCTCGCGCTCGATCACGGTGACGCGGCGGCCCTCGCCATAGCTGGCGGCAACCTCGCGGGAGAGCGCGCCGAGATCAACTGCTTCGGTCCGCGCCTCGGTCCCGCCGCCATATCGCGACAGGCGCGCCAGCAAGCCGCCCAGCCGGTCCGCCGAACTGCGCAAAGTGACCAGCATATCGGCGCGGAACGCCGGGTTTTCGGCATGACGCTCGGCATTGCCGGCGAGCAGGCTGAGCTGGCTGGCGAGGTTCTTGATGTCGTGCATGACAAAGGCGATGCGGCGGTTGAAATCATCGAAACGCGCCGCCTCGGCCAGCGCCTGTTGGCCATTGTGCTCGGCCAGGAAGCTGGCGAGTTGCTGACCCACGACGCGCAGCAGGTCGAAATCCTCCCAATCAAGCCGCCGGGCCTGTGGCGGCCTGGCCAGCACCACCGCACCGACCAGCCGCTCATAATGCAGCAGCGGCACCAGCGCCCATGCTCGCGGATCTTCGGCCAGCCACTCGGGCACCGCGAAATCGGCGGCTTCCTCGGCCACGCCGGGGCGCAGCGATGTGGGCGCGCCGCTGCGATGCTCGTCGAGATCGAGGATGAATTCATGACGCTCCAGAAAGCCGATCGCGCCCAAAGGCAGCGCGCAGGGCGGCACATCGGCGGTGGGCCACTGCCAGCGCTCGGCCAGCACCAGATCGCCGGCATCGTCGGGCACCAGCAGCAGCCCCGCCGGGCTCTCGGTAATATCGGCCAGCGCCTGGATCACGCGCGCGTGCAGCGGCGCGGCGTTCTCGGCCTTGCAGCCGATGGTATGGGTGAAGCGCAGCCACTCCCCCCGGTAATCATATCGGTGCTGAAACAGATGCTTGGCCAGCATCACCCGCAGCCACCCGCGCATCCGCCGCGACGGCAGCACCAGCACGGCGGCCACCGTCGCCGCCAGCAAAAAGCCGAATTGCAACCAGCGCGCGAAATCACCGCCGGTATCGGCCAGCCACTGCGCCACCGCGACCATCGCAAAGAAATAGGCGCCGATCACCAGCAGCGACACCGAACGGAACGCCGCCGCACGCGATGGGCGCAGGCGCAGCTGCTCCCCGCCGCGCAGCGCGCCGAACGCTATGGAGATCGCAAAACCGACGTCGACGACGCCGTGGATCGCGGCCAAAGGCTCGGGCCAGCGGTTGCCGAGATAGGCGACGGTATAAAGGTTGAGATCGAACACCCACACCAGCGCCAGCGCCAGCGACGGCCAGCGCAGCATCCGCCGGGCCGCTCCATCGGCACCGATATACAGATTATGGACCAGCATCAGCGAGCCAACCACCCCCAGCATCGCCAGCATGATGTTGAAATGGAAAAACAGCATCGTGGTCGGGGCCGAGGCGGTGATCCGCGATTCGAGGAACACCGCGCCCGGTTGCAACAGATTGACCAGAGCCAGCACCAGCACCACCGGGCGGACCGGGGTGACGCTGGTATGGCGCCCGTCGCTGGCGAACAGGCGGTAGATCGCGACCAGATACGCCAGGTTGCGCAGCGCCGAGGCGCATTGGCTGGGCAGGCTGAACCCGCCCGCCACCGCCACCGCCAGACACCAGCCGGCGGTCAGCATCAGGCTGGCGATGATCGCCGGGCCAGCCGTGCCAAAGCGGTCGCGCCGGCGCCACAACATCGCCGCCACCGTTGCCGAGGCGCAGGCCCCCGCAAGGTGCGTGGACGTGGCGACATGCTGCCAGATCGCCGATCCGGCGGAGGCGATCATCGCGCACCCTCATTCCACAAGACCACCCGCAGCGTCTGCAGGATGATCAGCATATCAAGGAACGGTGTGTAATTCTTGACGTAATAGAGATCGTATTCGAGCTTGTGCCGCGAATCCTCGATCGATGCGCCATAGGGGTAATTGACCTGCGCCCAGCCGGTGATACCGGGCTTCACCATGTGGCGCTCGGCGTAATAGGGCAGCTTTTCCTCCAGGTCGGCGACGAATTCGGGGCGCTCGGGGCGCGGGCCGACAAAACTCATCTCGCCCTTCAGCACGCTCCATGCCTGGGGCAGTTCGTCGACGCGGACCTTGCGGATAAAGCGCCCGACGCGGGTAACGCGCGGGTCGTTCTTGACCGCCCATTGCGCGCCGCCGGCTTCGGCATCGGTGCCCATCGAGCGCAATTTGATGAGTTCAAAGCTTTGCCCATAGAGGCCGACGCGGCTCTGGCGGAAGAATGCGGGGCCTTTGCTGTCCAGCTTTACCGCCACGGCGAACACCGCGATGATCGGCGCGGTGACGACCAGCAAGAGGATGCTGGCGGCGATATCGAACAGCCGCTTGGCGGCGCTGGACAGGATGCGGCCCGAGGAAAATCCGTCGGAAAAAATCAGCCAGCTGGGGTTGAGCGTGTCGAGATCGACGCGGCCGGTCTCACGCTCCATAAAGCTGGAAAATTCATTGACATGGACACCGGCGGTCTTGATCCGCAGCAAATCCTTGAGCGGCAAGGCATTGCGCCGCTCCTCCAGCGCCAGCACGACCTCGCTGACCCCCAGATTTTCGACGTGACGCTTGAGGTTGTGGATCGCGTTTCGTGAGATCGCCTCCTCGACCGCCGGGCGTTCCTCGCTCATCCCGACATAGCCGACGATGGCGAACCCTGCCTCGCGCTGGTCGCCCAGATCGCGCAGCCGCTGCGCCCGCATCCCCGCGCCCAGCACCAGCACGCGGCGGCGGAACGTGGACGCGCCCAGCATCGCACCGACCAGCAGGCGGTTCAGCACCAGCAGCGCAATCGCCGAAAGCATCGCATAGAGCAGCGTCGAGCGCCAGAAATCATGCCCGCCGATCGCCGAATTGAGCACCGCCAGCGCAATGATCCCCAGCGATACCGCCACCAGCAGCCGCGCCGAGGCAAACCGCACCGAACGCAAGGCATCGGCGCCATACACGCCCACCGCGATCATCGCGGTCAGCATCAGCAGGGTGAAACCAACCAGCGGCGCGGCGCGAACCCCGAACCCATCGAGCATCACGCCCATCTCGTCCGCGCGCAGCCGCCACGCGAAATCGCCCGCCGCCATCAGCAGCAGCAGATCGACCAGCCCCAGCAGGATCACCGCATGCGGGATGTAATGTTTGAACAGGCGGACCATGATACCGATCGAGCAGCGTCCAGCCCTCCTGCGGGCCTTGGCTCAATATCTAGCGGCGAGGTGTGAAATGTCGGTAAATTTGACAGGTGTTTTGCGGCGTGAGCAGACGAATTCGTCCGATTTTGGCCAGTCGCGATGGTTACACTGCCGGGCGGGGTGACAGGATCAGAAGCATTCTCGCGCCAGGAACCCGCGCGCCTCGGCGTCGATCACCGCGGCGTGGCCATAATGGGGATGGTCGATCACCAGCATCGCGGCGCCGCCACCCGTGTCCTGACCGCTGCGCCATGCCGCGATCGCCGAGGGGGTGAAATCAAAGTGGAGGAAATGGACCGCGCTGGCCTTGTTGTCGTGCTCGCGGGTACGTGACACGTCGCCTTCGGGGCGCGCGGGGATGCGTTCTCCGCAGACATGGATGGCGATATGGTCCTCGATGCCGCCGATGCTGCGCAAAAACGCGTCGCGCCGGTCAGGATCGGGGATCTCGAAAAACAGCGTCGCGGTCAGTTCACGGCCCTTGGGCACCAACGGGTCATAGGCGGCCAGTTCGTCGGCCAGTTGCTCCGCCCCGCCCTTTTCGATCCGCAGCATCTCCTGAATTTGCAGCCACATCGAATCCCACACCTCAAAGGTCAGCATCGCATGCGGGCCGACCGGCAGCCGGGTCAGCTGCTTGCGCAGGATCGCCTCCTGCTTCTTGTCGGCGCGGATTTCCTCGTAATGCGCCAGCGGCAGGATATCGGCAGCGGTGATGGTGCGTTGGTCACGGGGCATGTTGGTGGTCCTGATTACAAATCATACGCCAGCGCCATCACCTCGATCGGGTGACCGATGCGGGGCGGCGGGGTGTCGCCATTGGCGGCAATGACCTGCCGCAGATGCGGGCCGGCCAGCGGGCATTCGCTGACCATCAGATCGGGGTTGCCCTTGACCATGGTGCGCGCGGCGGGCTTGCCGAGTTGAACGGCGCGTTCGAAATTACCCTTGAATATCCCCCATTTGCCGCCGTGGCCGGAGCAACGCTCGGTCAGGGCGGGCTTGGCGCCGGGGATCATGCGCAGCATCTCCATCGCCTTTGGGCCCATGTTTTGCGCGCGCGCGTGGCAGGCAAAATGGACGCCGATGCTTTTGGCCATCGGCGCGATGGGGGCAAGGCCGGCGTCCTTGGACAGGCGCACGATATATTCCGAAACGTCGAAGCTGTGGCGCGCCAGCAGCGCGACATCCGTGCTGTCCGGCTCGATCAGCGGCCATTCGAACTTGAGCATCAGCGCGCAACTGGTGGTCAGCGGCACGATGTCCCAACCCTCGGCGATCAGCGGCGCGAAGAACCCCGATATGCGCAGCGCCGCGCTGGCGACCTTCGCCATATCGCCATTCTCAAGGCTGGGCATCGCGCAGCAATCGGGGTGCTCGACGCGCACGGTCAGCCCATTATGCGCCAACACTTTGATCGCTGCAGCGCCCGGCGTGCCATCGTTGAAATTGTCGTGACAGCCGGCATAGAGCACCACTTTACGGCCGAAAGACGGGCCATCGGGGTTGGGCGCGGGGATGATGCCGGGGCCCTGCTTGACCAGCGGGATCTCCAGGAATTTGGGCAGGTGCGCGTGGCGGTCGATGCCGATGGTGGTCTGCATCAGCGGCCGGGTCAGCGCGTTGCCCTGCTGCGTCGCCCAATTGGCCAGCGGCGCGGCGAGCGAGCCGATGGTGCCGTTGCGACCCATCTTGGCCAGCTCGCGGTCGGCCAGCGAGGTCTGGCCCTTGCGGTTTTCCACCGCGCGGTGCCGGAGCATCAGGTGGGGGAAATCAAGCTCGAACGGATGGGGCGGCACATACGGGCACTTGGTCATAAAACACATGTCGCATAGCGTGCAGGCATCGACGACCGCCGTCAGTTGCGTCGGGGTCAGGTCCTCGATCAGTTCATTGGGCGCCTCATCGACCGCGTCGAACAGGATCGGGAAGCTGTCGCACAGGTTGAAGCAGCGGCGGCAGCCGTGGCAGATGTCGAACACGCGGCGCATCTCGGCGTCAAGCGCGGCTTCGTCATACCACGCCTCGTCCCGCCACGGGATGACGTGGCGAGTGGGCGCACCAAGGCTGCCTTCCATGGCGCGGGCTCCGTCGTAAAATGGGAGGCCGGCCTCCCGCTTGGGAGAGGCCGGCCGGTAAGGGCTCAGACTTCGGTCAGCAGCGTATCGAGCGTGCGCTGAAACTTGCCGGCGTGGCTCTTCTCGGCCTTGCCGAGGGTCTCGAACCAGTCGGCGATTTCCTCAAAGCCTTCCTCGCGCGCAGCCTTGGCCATGCCGGGGTACATGTCGGTATATTCATGCGTCTCGCCAGCGACTGAGGCCTTGAGGTTGGCGACCGTGTCACCGATCGGCAGGCCGGTGGCGGGATCGCCCGAGGCCTCCAGATATTCGAGGTGGCCATGCGCGTGGCCGGTCTCGCCCTCGGCAGTGGAGCGGAACACCGCGGCAACGTCATTATGACCCTCGATGTCGGCCTTCTGCGCGAAATAGAGATAGCGGCGGTTGGCCTGGCTTTCGCCAGAAAAAGCGGCCTTGAGGTTTTCCTCGGTGCGTGAGCCCTTGAGTTCCATGATATGCGTTCCTTCCCGGTGGTGATGACCCGGCATGCATGAACCCGTGCCGACGCAAAGGCCATCCGATTTTTCTTATGCTGAAAATCGCCTAAAGCGATTACTCGGCGGCGATGGGCGCGCGAAAGCGTTTTGTTGCGCGGCGCTCGCTGGCCGAGCTCGCGTCAATTGGTGCCCCCGGCCCGAATCGAACGGGCACTCCTTGCGGAACCGCATTTTGAGTGCGGCGCGTCTACCAGTTCCACCACGGGGGCACGCCGCGAAGCCTATAGCGCGTGCGGCGCCGGGCGCAAGATCAGGCTTTGAGACTCTGAACGATCACCTTGTGCAGCCGCGAATGCAGCGCGTCATTGCCGGCCAGCACCTCGGCGTCGCAGATCGGCAGCGAGGTGCCGCGCCAGTCGGTGACGAAGCCGCCCGCCTCGCGCACCAGCAGGCAGCCGGCGGCCGTGTCCCAGCACGATAGCCCGGTCTCCCAGAAGCCCTCGTAGCGTCCGGCGGCGACCCATGCCAGATCGAGCGACGCCGCGCCGAACCGGCGGATGCCCGCGACCTGCGGCGCCAGCGCGCCATAGATCCGCGTCCATTCCGCGCTGTCGCCGTGGCCTGCAAACGGGATGCCGGTGGCGATCAGGCTCTCATCCAGATGCCGCCGTGCCGATACGCGCAGCCGCCGCGATTGCAGCCACGCGCCACGATTCTTCTCGGCCCAATAGCTTTCGTCGGTAATCGGCTGATAGACGATGCCGGCTATGACATCGCCCCAACCCTTGCCGTCCGCGCGCGGCTCCTGCACCGCGATCGAGATCGCGAAATGGGGAATGCCGTGGAGGAAATTGCTGGTCCCATCGAGCGGATCGATGATCCAGCGCGGCTTGGTCGGGTCGCCGGGGATGTCCCCGCCCTCCTCCATGATAAAGCCCCAGTCGGGCCGCGCCGCCAGCAATTCGTCATAGATCGTGCGTTCGGCGTTCTGGTCCGCCTTGGAGACGAAATCTGCGGGGCCCTTGCGGCTGACCTGGAGATGCTCGACCTCGCCGAAATCACGCCGCAAGCGTTGGCCGGCCTTGCGCGCGGCTTTTTCCATGATGCGGATGAGGCCTGATATGGCTGACATAAGGCGCCCTCAATCCGCCTTTTTCACATAGGACCGCGCATAGACGTCGACCACGATGCGCGTACCGCTGCCGATATGCGGCGGCACCATCACCCGCACACCATTGTCGAGCAGCGCGGGCTTGAACGAGGACGAGGCGGTCTGGCCCTTTACCACCGCATCGGCCTCCACAATCAGCGCCTCGACATATTCGGGCAGCTCAACCGAGATCGGGCGGTCATCATACATTTCGAGCAGCACCGTCATCCCGTCCTGCAAAAATGCGGCGGCATCGCCCAGCAGGTCGCTCGGCAAGGTGATCTGGTCGTAGTTTTCCACGTCCATGAACACCAGATCCTCACCCTCGGCATAGAGGAACTGAAAATCCTTGGTATCGAGCCGGACCTTTTCAATGGTATCCTGGCTGCGGAAACGGACATTGGTCTTGCGTCCGTCGATCAGATTCTTCATCTCGACCTGCATGAAGGCGCCGCCCTTGCCCGGTTGGGTGTGTTGGGTTTTGGCGACCTTCCAGATGCCTTTTTCATATTCAAGAATGTTGCCGGGACGAATGTCCACGCCGCTGATCTTCATGGGGATATGCCTTCGATGGACAAGAGCAGGAATTCGGGAAAGCGCGCGCATAGCCCCGCACGCACGTTCTGGCAATCATGGCGCCAATCATGGCGCCAGTCATGGTGGGGGTGCGTGGGGGCATTGGCGCTGATCGGGGGCGCACCCGTGCTGGCGGTGCCGGGCGGAGAAATCGCCACCGCGCATCGCGGCGCGTGGGTCTGCGAGCTGCCCGGGGACGCGATGGGCACCGCCGGGGTGCATCAACCCGCGTTGGATTTCCGCATCGTCCACGGCTCAACCTATGTGGTTCGGGCGGGGCGCGGCAGCTATCTGCTGACCGGCAAGCTAATGGTGATGACCAGCGGGCCGCGCAAGGGCGAGCGCTGGCATGTGATCAGCGACGATTTCATGCGGCGGATGCTGCCCGATGGCAGCGACAGCGATCTGCGCTGTGTACGCGGCGTGGCCAACAATACCACCGCGCAGGAGCTTAACGCCGCGCGCGCGCTTAACCCCGCGCGGCCTTGATCGCGGCGACAAGGGCGTGGAGGTTGGCGACCTCATCGCCCATCCACACCGCGCCCGACACCGCGATGAAATCGGCGCCGGCGCGGACCAGAGGCGCGCAATTGGCGGGCGTAATGCCACCGATCGCCACGCAGGGAATCTCGAACAACGATTGCCACCAGGTCAGCGTGTCGGGCTCTGCGGTGTGTTCGGTCAGCTTGGTTTCGGTGGGATAGAACGCCCCGAACGCGACGTAATCGGCCCCCGCCTCGCCCGCTTCCATTGCCAGGTGGCGGCTGGCGTGGCAGGTGACGCCGATCTGGGCCTGCTTGCCCAACCGTTCGCGCGCATCGGCGACGGTGCCATCCGATTGGCCGATGTGAACGCCATCGGCGCCGAGGCGTTTGGCCAGGCTGATCGAATCATTGACGATAAAGGCGGTTTCGGCCGCCTCGCAAAGCTTTTGCAGCGGCTCGGCCAGACGCGCGGCGGCGTGCTCGTCGATGTCCTTGACCCGCATCTGGAACGCCGCAACCGCGCCAGTATCCAACGCGCGGGCCAGCCGGTCGGAAAACGCCCCCGACACGTCCAGCGGCGAGATCAGGTATATCTGACACTTGCGCTGGCGGTCCGCATTGAGCAGGACCGAGGCCAAAGGGCTTTCTGGCGGGCTTTCGGGGGGCGTGTATTCATCAGACATCCTGGCGCCCTAGCCTTATGCGGCCAGAGCGCCAAGCGCTTGCGTCACGCAGCATCAATTGCCGACCGAATTGCCCGCCTTCTTCGCAGCGTCGCCAACATTGTTAGCCGCATTTTCGATCGCATTGTTCTTCGCGACCGAGCTGCCGGATTGCTGGCTATAGAAAAACAGCCCGCCGACAACCGCGATCAACAGCAACAGCGCGATAAACCACATCGCTCCGCCGCCACCTTCGCGAATGATAGTGGTGTTGGGTTCGTCGCTCATCATGTCTCTCCTACAAGGCCCAAGGGCATGCGGAGGAAACGGAAAAGCAGCGATGCGGTTCCCTATTCCTTGTCCTTGTAAATCCGCACCAGCTTGGCCAGCATCGCCAGCGCCTCTTCGCGCGGACGCTGGAAGGTGTTGCGGCCGATGATCGAGCCGTTGCCGCCGCCATCGCGGATGTCGCGCGCGTCCTGATAGACCGCGTCAGCGCCCTTAGCCGCCCCGCCCGAGAACACCACGATCCGCCGCCCGGCAAAGCAGCTTTGCACGACGTGTGCGACGCGGCTGGCCTGGGTCGAGCCGTCGATTCCCTCATAGAGCTTCTTGGCTTCGGCCTGTTCGATATGCGCCGAGGGTAGCTTCACCTTGATGATATGCGCGCCCAGCAAGGCCGCCATATGCGCGGCATAGGCCCCGACATCGAAGGCCAGCTCGCCCGATTTGGGCAGGTTGCCGCCGCGCGGATAGGACCAGATGACGGTGGCGATGCCGACCGAGGCCGCCTCGGCGCGCATTTCGCGGATTTCCTCCATCAACTCAAAGCAATCGTCGCTGCCCGGATAGATCGTGAAGCCAATGGCAGCCGCGCCCAGCCGCAGCGCGTCATCGACCCCGCCGGTCACCGCCTGATTGGCGCCCCCTGCCCAGGAGTTCGACGAATTGACCTTGAGGATCGTGGGGATCTGGCCAGCATATTGGTCGGCCCCCGCCTCCAGCATGCCAAGCGGCGCGGCATAGGCCGAGAGGCCCGCGTCAATCGCAATCTGGTAATGATACAGCGGATCATACGCCGCCGGATTGGGCGCAAACGACCGCGCCGGGCCATGTTCAAAACCCTGGTCCACCGGCAAGATCACCAGCTTGCCGGTCCCGCCCAGCTTGCCCTGCATCAGGATGCGATGCAGATTGGCTTTCACCCCGGGATTATCCGATTGGTAGTGGCTGAGGATTTTTTGAACGGTGCGGGTGGTCATGTCGGACTCCTGATTGTTAGCTTATCGTAAATATAGAGCATTTCCTTGGCGTGTCGCTCTAGTGGATTGATTTGCCTCTGCCCTTGCCGAACTGGATGCAAATGTCGGAAACGGACCACTAGCGTTCTTTTTTGCCTTCGACGCAACGTGTGTGTTCCAGCGCACCTTGGTCATAAAGAGATGTAAAAGTTAGCGGTCCGTGCTCTGACATATTTCGTGAAAGGCCATTTTAGCGAGTGGCTAAAGCGAGCGGCTAAAAGGCCATCGGGAAAGTCGTCGTCTCGGAGCATCATCAGATGCATCGCGGCCCAATACATTCGTTGCCATCCGGGCGCAAAGGAAGTTGCCAGCGTATCGATTGCTGCACCAAATTTCTGCCGCGCGTAATCGTATCGGCTAACGGTCATTGCTCCAGCGCCTTCACCCCCGGCAGTTCGCGCCCCTCCATCCATTCAAGGAACGCGCCGCCGGCGGTTGAGATATAGCTGAAATCGCCCGCCACCCCGGCATGGTGCAGCGCCGCAACGGTATCGCCGCCGCCCGCCACCGAGATCAGCGAGCCCTCACGAGTCAGCGCCGCTGCGGTGCGGGCCAGCGCGACCGTGGCCTCGTCGAAGGGCACCGTTTCGAACGCACCCAGCGGTCCGTTCCACACCAGTGTGCGGCAGGTTTTGAGGACATCGCCCAGAGCCTCGACCGCCGGTGCGCCGATGTCGAGGATCATCTCGTCGCCAGCGACCTCATGCACGTTGCAGCGGCGCAAGCTGGGCGGGTTGGCGGCGAATTCTTTCGACACCACCACATCATAGGGCAGATGCACCGTGCAGCCGGCGGCCTCTGCCGCGTCCAGAATCGCTTCGGCAGTGGCGGCCAGATCATGCTCGCACAGGCTTTTGCCGACATCGACGCCGCGCGCCGCCAGAAACGTGTTGGCCATGCCGCCGCCGATGATCAGGTGATCGACCTTTGTGACCAGATGCCTCAGCACGTCGAGCTTGGACGAAACCTTGGCGCCACCGACCACCGCCGCGACCGGCTTCTCCGGCTGGCCCAGCGCTCGTTCCAGCGCCTCCAGCTCGGCCTGCATCGAGCGGCCGGCATAGGCGGGGAGCAGATGCGCGAGGCCCTCGGTGCTGGCATGCGCACGGTGCGCGGCGGAGAAGGCATCGTTGACATAGAGATCGGCATCGGCGGCGATAGCGCGGGCCAGTTCGGGATCATTGCCCTCCTCGCCGGGCCAGAAGCGGGTGTTTTCGAGGCAGGCGATGTCGCCCGGACGCATGATACCCGCCGCTTGATGCACCACTGGCCCGGCGATCTCGGGCACGAACATCACCTCGCGCCCCATCACCTTTTCCACCGCGCCGATCACCATGCTCAGCGACTGGTCGGAGCGGCGCGCGCCCTTGGGACGGCCGAAATGCGCCAGCAATAGCACCTTGGCGCCCTTGGCCGACAATTCCAGAATGGTCGGCGCGGCAGCGCGGATGCGGCTGTCCTCCGTCACCCGCCCGTCCGCCATCGGCAGGTTGAAATCGACGCGGACGAGCGCGACCTTGCCGGCAATATCGCCGAGGTCGTCAAGGGTGCGGAATTTGGTCATCTTAGCCGCTGCTCCGCTTACAAAAGGCCCGCCATCACGCCGGCCGTATCGATCATCCGGTTGGAGAAGCCCCATTCGTTGTCATACCAGCTGAGCACGCGGACCAGTTTGCCCTCCAGCACCGAGGTTTCCAGCGAATCGACGCTTGACGAGGCCGGATCGTGGTTGAAATCTATGCTGACCAGCGGGTCCGTGACATAGGCCAGCACGCCCTTCAGCGGGCCATCGGCAGCGGCCTTCAGCGCGGCGTTGATTTCGGCGACACTGGTGTCGCGCTTCGGCGTGAAGGTCAGGTCGACCACCGAGACGTTCGGCGTGGGCACCCGGATCGCCGAACCGTCGAGCTTGCCCTTGAGCTCGGGCAGGACTTCGCCCACCGCGCGCGCGGCGCCAGTGGTGGTGGGGATCATACTCATCGCGGCGGCGCGGGCACGGCGCATATCGGGGTGGATCTGGTCGAGGATCTTCTGATCGTTGGTATAGGAATGGATCGTGGTCATCAGCCCGCGCTCGATCCCCACGGTGTTGTTCAGGACCATCGCGATCGGCGCGAGGCAATTGGTGGTGCAGCTGGCGTTGGACACGATCTTGTGGGCGGCGGTCAGCTTGTCGTGGTTGACGCCGTAGACCACGGTCAGGTCCACGCCCTTGGCAGGCGCGGAGATCAGCACACGCTTGGCGCCGGCGGTCAGGTGCTTGCCGGCGCTGGCGGCGTCGGTGAAGAAGCCGGTGCATTCAAGCGCGATGTCGATGCCATTGGCCGCATGCGGCAGGTTGGCGGGGTCACGCTCGGCGGTGACCTGGATGCGCTTGCCGTTGACGACGATGTCCTGGCCATCGACCTCAACCGTGCCATGGAAGGTGCCATGGACGCTGTCACGCTTGAACAACAGCGCGTTGGACTGCGCATCGGCCAGGTCGTTGATCGAGACCAGCTCCAGCCCGCAATCGGGGCGCTCCAGAATGGCGCGGGCGACGTTGCGGCCGATGCGGCCAAACCCGTTGATCGCTACTTTGACAGCCATATGCGTAACTCCTCAGTTGGTTTGCAGCGCCGCAATGATGCGCGGCAGGATCTTGGCGGCGGTCAGGCCGAAGTAATCGTAGAGCACCTCGGCCGGGGCAGACGCACCGAAGCGGTCGATGCCGATGGTGATACCTCCCGAGCCGGTAATGCGCTCCCACCCCAGTGTCACGCCGGCCTCGATCGAGACCATTAGCGGGCCCTGCGGCAGCACGCTGTCGCGATAGGCGGCGTCCTGCGCGAAGAAGCGTGACATCGAGGGCATCGACACCACATCGGCACCCAGCCCATGCTCCTCCAGCAGATCGGCCACCGATACCGCCAGCGACACCTCGGACCCCGTCGCCACCAGCACCACACGGCGCGCGGCATTGGCGGTGCGCAGCGTATAGCCGCCCTTCGCGCTCAGCATCTCACCGCTGGTCCGCAGTTGCGGCAGGTTCTGGCGGGTCAGCGCCAGCACAGAAGGCCCGTCGCGATTTTCAATCGCCAGCTGCCAGCATTCGGCGGTCTCGATGATGTCGGCCGGGCGGAACACTTCGAGGCCGGGGATCAGGCGCAGGCTCATCACCTGTTCGATCGGCTGATGCGTCGGCCCGTCCTCGCCCACGCCAATGCTGTCATGCGTCAGCACATAGATCACCCGCGCCCGCTGGATCGCCGAGAGCCGGATCGCGTTGCGGCAATAATCGGAGAAGATCAGGAATGTGCCGCCATAAGGGATGATCCCCCCGTGCAGCGCCATGCCGTTCATCGCCGCCGCCATGCCAAACTCGCGGATGCCGTAATAGACATAGCGCCCGGCGTAATTCTCTGGGGTCAGCGGCGCGGTGGCCTTGGTTTTGGTGAGATTCGAGCCGGTCAGGTCCGCCGATCCGCCCAGCAGTTCGGGGATGATCGGGGTCAGCACGTCGAGCGCCATCTCGCTGGCCTTGCGGGTCGCCACCTTTTGCGATCCGGTCAGCCAGCCCTCGAACGCCGCTGCGCCATTGTCACCAGTCGGGAGGTCGCCGGCCATGCGGCGTGCGAATTCAGCGCCGCGCGGGTCGGCTGCGGCGCGGGTTGCCCACGCGGCGTGTGCGGCGGCGCCGGGTGCGGCCAGGCTGCGCCAGTCGGCGAGGATGTCCTCGGGGATCACGAAAGGCGCTGCGGTCCAGCCGAGGGCCACGCGGGCGGCGGCGATTTCTTCGGCGCCGAGCGGGCTGCCGTGTACGTTATGTGTGCCCTGCTTGTTCGGCGCGCCCTTGCCGATGACGGTGCGGCAGGCGACCAGCGAGGGGCGCGGGTCGGCCACGGCCTCGGCAATGGCGCGGACGATGTCGGCGCTGTCATGCCCGTCGCAGGCCGCGACGTGCCAGCCGGAGGCGGTGTAGCGGGCCGGGATGTCCTCGCTGGTGGAAAGCGATGCGGCGCCGTCGATGGTGATACGGTTATCGTCCCACAGCACGGTCAGCCGGCCGAGCTTGAGATGACCGGCGAGGCCGATCGCCTCATGGTTGATCCCCTCCATCAGGCAGCCATCGCCGGCAATCACCCAAGTACGATGGTCAACCAGATCGCCACCGAAATCGGCGTTCAGATGCCGCTCGGCCAGCGCCATACCCACCGCCATCGCCAGCCCCTGCCCCAGCGGCCCGGTGGTGCATTCGATGCCGGGCAGCTCGAAATTCTCAGGGTGGCCAGCGCACGGGCTGTGCAGCTGGCGGAAGTTGGCGATATCGGCCATGGTCGGCGCGGCATAGCCGGTCAGGTGCAGCACCGCATAGGCCAACATTGAGCCATGCCCCGCGGAAAGCACGAAACGGTCCCGGTCCGGCCATTTCGGCGCGGCGGGGTCGAATTTCAGGAACTGCGACCACAGCACCGCCGCGACATCGGCCATGCCCATCGGCATGCCGGGGTGGCCGCTGTTCGCCGCCTGCACCGCATCCATCGCCAGCGCGCGAATCGCATTGGCCATCGGGGTCAGACGCTGAGCGCTCAGGTCCGCAGGAGGAGCGACAGCAGGATGGGCGAGATCGGAATGCATCTGGCAGGCTCCCGGCTGAACGAGCGTAGGGCGCGATTCCCCTTTGCGCTCCTTGCGGCGCTCCTTTGCGGATGGGCTCGCCCCCGTCAAGGCGGCGCGGTGCCGATTGGGCGATGGCCGGGGTGCGAGATGCGCCGCCGGAGCCCTTTTGCAATTTACATTGATGTGGGTTAGGCAACCGGCATGGGTGATGGTGACCAACAGCAGCAGCTGGCACGGATCGATGCCGCGCTGGCACGGATCGAGGCGGCGGCGACGCATCCGCGCCCCGATGACGCCGCGCATGCCCGTCTGCGCGCGGCGGTAGGCGGGGCTCTGGCCCGACTCGATATGCTGATCACGGCGCAGGAGGGCGCGGCTTGAGCAATCTGATGCTTACCATCGGCGGCCGTGATTATGGCATTGCCTGCGCGCCGGGCGAGGAGGCGCGGATCGCGATGCTGGGCGCCGCCATCGACGCGCGCATCGCCGCGCTGCCCGGCGGGGCCAAGCAGGGCGAGGCGCGCTGTCTGCTCTATGCCGCGCTGTTGCTGGCCGATGAATTGCACGAGGCGCGCGCCGGGGCGGTGCCCCCTCTCCCCGCCAATAGCACGCTTGCCGCCCATGGCGCCTTGGCCGCGATTGCGCAAAGGCTGGAAAATATCGCAGCACACCTTGAGGAAGCCGGCCAGAGCGCCTAAGTTGATGGTGACGGGTACTGCCCGGTGCGCGCCGCATGAAAATCCCTGAGGCTATAAGCAATCCTAGGGGGCTGTCTCTGGCTGAATTCCGGTTTGGCACACATGGTCCCCACCTGACGAAATGTCGTCAGAGGATTTCCCGGCACACGGCCCATGGTGGTCCCGTCACCCGATTTGCAGGCGCTCCGATGGGGCAGGTGCCCGAGTGGCCTGGCCCGATTGACCTGAACCCGATCTTTGGAGCGCGTTTTTGAGCGATATTAGACGGATCGATGCCAGGCAGGGCCTGCGTAGCAAACTGCGCGCGGCGCGGCGGGCGCATGTCGCCGCGCTGCCAGCCGCTACCCGCGCGCTGGTGATGATGCGGCCGCCGGGGGCTGTAGCCGATCTGGCGCCGGCTGACGCGGTGGTGGGCCTGTATCATGCCACCGGGGATGAGGCCCCGACGCGGTCCTATGCCAAATGGCTGAGCGAGAATGGGCGGCGGCTGGCTTTACCGTGGTTTGCGGCGAGGGGTGAGGCGATGCACTTTCGCGAATGGCTTGATCCCTATAGCGACGATGCGCTGGTGGCGGGGCCGTATGGCGCCTTGCAGCCGGGCGATGATGCGGCGGAATTGGTGCCGGAGGTGGCGTTTGTGCCGTTGCTGGGCTTTACTGCGGGGGGCGATCGGCTGGGGCAAGGCGGCGGGCATTATGACCGCTGGCTGGCAGCGCATCCGGGGGTGACGGCGCTGGGGCTGGCGTGGGATTGCCAGCTGGTTGATGCCCTGCCGCTGGAGCCGCATGACCGGATGATGGACGCCGTGATCACGCCGACGCGCCTGTACCGAAGGGACGCCTGATGCGCCGTGAGCCGAGTTGGCGGATACCCGTGGGGGTGCTGGCGCTGATCGCCGCGCTGCTGGCCTATGGCGCGGTGCTGTCGCATTTTCTGGGGCCGCTGATCGCGGGGTGGCCGGTGCTGTTGCAGGTGCCGGTGTATCTGGTGCTGGGGGTGATCTGGCTGCCGCCGCTGCGGCGCTATATGATCTGGATGGAGACGGGGCGCTGGGGTTAACCAGCGCCACCGTTTCGAATAAATCCCCAAGTGGCGCGAGTGACGGGGCTCGAACCCGCGACCTCCGGCGTGACAGGCCGGCACTCTAACCAACTGAGCTACACCCGCTCGCCGCTTGGAGAGCCGCGCCCCTAAGGCAGGGGGCCAGACCTGTCAACCGCCCCTGTCAACCGTGGTTGCCGGGTGCGGACTGCGTAATGCCGATCAGATGAAATTAACCATTCCTTCGCCTCTGGCTGCGACACTGAGCGTAACGCAATCATCTTGCCGAGGGCCTGCCGATGTTCGCATTCCGCCACATGAAGCATCGCGCCAAAAAGTGGGAACCGGTTTTTGACATTAAGCGATGCGACAACATAAAACTGAAGCGGGCAGTGGTTTCGCATTTTGCGCTGCCCGCTCTAGCCGCTGCGATGACCGCGCTGCTGGTGCCGCTTGTCGCAGGCGCGCAGCCGGCAGTGCCCCCGCCGAACGTGGCATTGGACAGCGCGGTTTACGTCGAACACACGAGCATGCAGGGCGGCGAGCCGGTCCATATGCTGGAGCCTGCCGGGCAATTGGCACATGGCGCGCGGGTGGTGACCCTGGTCAGCTGGTTCCGGCTGGGCGGCAGCGGCGGTTTCACCGTCACCAACACCCTGCCGCGCAGCCTGCATTACCAGCTAAGTGCCAATGGCGACGAGCAGGTCTCGGTCGATGGCGGCAAAAGCTGGGGGCATTTGGGGACGTTGCAGATCGGCGCGCGGCTGGCGTCGCCCGAAGATGTAACGCATGTGCGCTGGCGGATCAGCGAGGCCGAGGCTTTGGCCGGCAGCGGACGGATGACCTATAGCGGGCTGGTCAGGTAACTATACCGCCACCGGCGCCGCGATATGCGCCTGCGGGCGGTAATCCGGCACCGCGAAATCCTCGATCGTGTAGCCATAGATGCTGTCCGGGTTGCGCAATATATCCAGTCGGGGCGGCGTGCCGGGGTGCCGGCGCAATTGTTCGGTCACCAGCGCCTCATGGTTGCTGTATAGGTGGACATCCCCGCCCATCCAAACCAGCTCGCCCGGCTCCAAACCGCATTGCTGCGCCAGCAGCCGGATGAACAGCGCCGCGCTCCACAGGTTGAACGGTACGCCCAGCGCCAGATCGGCGCTGCGCTGATAGAGCAGCCCCGACAGCCGGCCATCGGCGACATGAAACTGATAGGTCTTGTGACAGGGCGGCAGCGCCATCTGGTCTAGCTCGGCGACGTTCCAGCCCTCGACGATATGGCGCCGGCTGCCGGGGTTGGTCTTGAGGCTGTGGACGACGGCAGCAATCTGATCGATGCCTTTGGCGCGGCGCCGGTAAAGCCCCTCGCCCGCCGGCTCATAGGCTGGCCAATCGGTCCATTGCTTGCCATAGACCGGCCCCAGATCGCCCCAGCGCGCAGCAAAAGCACCGTCGGCCACGATGCGGGTGGAGAACTCGGCGCGGGTGATGGCTTCACCCGTTTCGGCGCGATACTTCGCCAGCGGCCAGTCGGTCCAGATCTCCACGCCCTGCGCGCACAGGTTGCGGATGTTGGTGTCGCCAGTCAGGAACCACAGGAATTCGCGCGTCGCGGTCTTCCAATAGACCCGCTTGGTGGTCAGCAGCGGCATCGCCCCGCCCGCCAGATCGCAGCGAATTTCGGCGCCGAACAGCGCGCGGGTGCCGGTGCCGGTGCGATCCTGCGTCACCGCGCCGTGATCCCAGACGCGCCGCATCAGCGCGAGATATTGCCCCTCCCAGCCGTCCCCGGCAGGCGTCGAGCGGGGCGAATCGGGAATGGGGTCGGCGCTGGGCATAATCTGCCCTAGCCCCGGCAATGCCTGCTTGCCACCCCGGGAAAGCCGCCCTATAGGCCCGCTCCTGCCTCGGGCACCCTTGGGTGTCCTTGATCGGTCGGGGAATAGCTCAGCCTGGTAGAGCACTGTCTTCGGGAGGCAGGGGCCGGAGGTTCGAATCCTCTTTCCCCGACCAAATCATTCTAGTGACCCGAATCTGAATTTCGCCGCATGTATAATCCAGGTTGGAGCGAACTTCAGATTCAAGAGGGTCACTAGCAACTATATGATTCTAGTGTGGTTTCAGGATTTGAAATTCGCTCCGTACCCAACCGCTTGATGTGGCGAATTTCAAATCCACCACACTAGTGGATTGATTTGGACATTCGAGTGCCGCTTGCGGCAAAGGGTGCTTTCGAATGTCAAAATCAATCCACTAGCTGCGGGCGTCGATCCTGCAAGGAGCAGGCCGTGCATCACACCCCGATCCTGATCCTCACCACCGGCGGCACGATCGACAAGGTCTATTTCGACGCGCTCAGCAGCTATCAGATTGCCGAGACGGTGATCACTGAAATGCTACAAACCGCCCGGGTGGCCGCACCCTTCACCATCACCGAATTGATGCGCAAGGACAGTCTGGAGCTGGACGATGCCGACCGCGCTGCCATCCACGCGGCGGTGACCGAAAGCGCGTCCAGCCGGATCATCATCACCCATGGCACCGACACGATGACCGATACCGCGCGCGTGCTGGCGGGGGTGGCTGGCAAAACCATCGTGCTGGTGGGCGCGCTGGCGCCGGCGCGGTTCGCGGTCAGCGATGCGCCGTTCAATCTGGGCATGGCGTTTGCGGCGGCGCAGCTGGCGCCGCCGGGGGTCTATATCACGATGAACGGATCGGTGTTCGCCGCCGATGCCGTGGTCAAGGACCGGGCGGCAGGGCGGTTCGTCGCGATTGAACCCCAATAGGATCAGGCGAGTTCGATCAGCGCTACCCCCTCGGGTGGCAGGTCCAGCGACAGGTGCCCCCCCTGCCCCAGCCGCATCGCGACCGGCGCACTGGGCTGAGAAATGCGGGCCAGCGCCGCGATCTGCGCCACGGTGGGGTATTGCGGCGCGCCCATCGCGCGCCATGCCGGCATTGGCGAGCCGCGCGTCTCATCGACATAGCGGACATGCGCAATAGCCCCGGCCTGCGCGCCCGCAATCCTGATGTCGAGGCGTTTGGCGTCGCCCGTCACCTTGCGGACCATCGTTGAGGCGGGCAATCCCATCGCCTGCGGCACATCGGCGAGGTTCCACACCAGCGCGGCGACCCCGCCATCGGCGCGGCGTGACGCCAGCACAGGGCCCTCGCCCGCCAGCCGCGTCTGCCCCAGCGCGTGGAGCAGGCGATAGGTGTTGAAGCTGGGCCGGGCGATGCCCCGGAACATCGCGGGAAAGCCATTGTCGCCCTCCTTCAGCAGAAAATCGGGCACGCCGATCTCCTCATAGCTGCCCGACAGCGCCCAATGCGACATGGCTTGCAAGTGCGGCAAACAACCCGAGATGACATGCGCGATCATCGCCGGGCTGTCCGACGACCATTCAGACAGGTACAGCGGCAGGCCGGCAAAGCGCGTCGCCGCGATCCGCTGACGCACCTGCGCCACGGCATCGGGGATCACCGAATTTTGGGGTCTATGCTGGGCGGGGCCGAAGATCGGGCCTTGCGCGTCGCCGGCATAGCAATGCGTGGAGACGAAATCGACCGGGGCGTTATTGTCCGCGCAAAAGGCGAGAAATTCCGCGATCCATTGCGTGCCCGAAGTCGAGGGCCCGCCTACCTTGATCCCGGCATCGACGTTTTTGATGGCGGTGGCCGTGGCCTTGTAGAAGTCGAAATAATCGGCCTGCTTGCCGGCCCAGAAGACCGGCAGGTTGGGCTCATTCCACACTTCGAACGGCCAATTGCGCACCGCCGCGATGCCGTATCGGTCCGCCAGCGCGCGGGTGAATGTGGTTATGAACGCCGCCCACGCCTCCATGCTGGCGGGGGGCGTGACGTTGCCATTGTAGAAGCCAAAGGTGCGCGTGCCGCTGGCCAGCGCCTTGGGCATGAAGCTGAGTTTGACAAAGGGCGCAACGCCGCGCGCCAGCAACCCGTCATAGACCTCGAACACTTCGCGGAAATTGGGGGTGGGCTTGCCGGCGTTGAGCCAGGTCGGGGTGTCGACGCCCAGTTCGTCATTGAGGATGCCGTGGAAGCGGACGCGTTTGAGGCCGACCTCATTGCGCCAGCGATCGAGATCATGCCGCCAGCTTTCGCGCATTGTGATCGCGGCGCGGTCCGATCCGGCGCATTCCTCCCACACATGGTGCAGCGGGCCGGGGTACAGCGGGCCGGTGGAATGGCGGGCATCGATGGCAACCGGGATACTGGCCAGCGGTTTACCCAGTGTGGGGCGTGCCAGCGTAGCGGCGGCGAGGATGCCGGTGGAGCCAATAAAGCCGCGCCGATCCATGTCAGGCCTCCGCCGGCTGCTTCCCCGGGCGGACCGGGCGCGATTTCAGCTTTTCGAAATCGGCCTCGAACCTGGGGCGCATCGTGCCGCAGATCCGATCCCAGATGGTGGTGTAGCCGCCAAAATTGGCAGTGAAATATTTGTGATGCTGATCGTGGAAAGCGGCGGTGATGAACCACTTGGTCGCCCAGCTCCTGTTCCACCAGCGCGGGAAAAATTCATAGCCCGAATGCACATAGGGCCCCATGATCATGCTGGTCGGTGCCATCAGCACATAGGCGGCCTGATGGACGTGGAACAGCGACACGAAAATCACGATAAACCCGCCATTGATCACCGATTCCAGCGGATGCACCGACAGCGTGGTCAACAGATTGGGCGCGGTGGAGCGGTGGTGGAGCTTGTGAACCCAGCGATAGATCGGCTCATTATGCATCCAGCGATGGAGCGAGTAAAACCAGGTGTCGAAGCCGAGGAAATAGGCGGTGTATTCCAGCGCGATCGCCCACCACGGCGCAGCATTGTGGCGAAAGGCGATGATGCCATGGGCCAGCAGCCATTTCTGGGTCCAGCCGATCGCGGTGCCCGAAATGGTCAGCGTGATCGCCGCGACCAGGGCCTCCTGCCCGAAGGTCTTCCATTTGAAGCCTCTGGGCTGGATCTTGCGCGCCTTGAAAAAGCCGCTGAGGATGCCGGCGGCAAGGCCGACCGCGATGAAGCCGACCACATACCAATGCAGCAACTGGGCGTCGGAAAAGGTGTGTTTGAACATGCGCCTTACATAGATTGCCAGCTTGTCCGCGCAAACGCGGGGGCGTTATTTTTCCCGTCGAATTCACCGGCCAACCGCTCATCCCGCCGGGCCAGACTTCGCCAGAAGCGCATCGAGCTGGTCGTACCATTCCTGCCAAGACGCGGACATGCAGCCGGCCAAGCGCATAGGTGTGGTGAGATCGATTTGCGACCGAAACCGTCCTAGTGGATTGATTTTGACATTCGAGTCCCGCTTGCGGCAAAGGGTGCTTTCGAATGTCAAAATCATGAAATCCACTAGAAACAATATAATATCTAGTGGTTCTTATGTTTTTGCGACATTTGCCTCTGCACTTGCCGAAAGGGATGCAAATGTCGGAAACGCACCACTAGTCCTTGATCTTTTTACGCCAATCGTTGCGATAGCGTTTGCTGACCAGATATCGTCCTGACATTGCCGCTGGCGCCGCATGCCGGAAATGCCTGCGAGGCTGGCATTGGGCATCGATGAAACCGTGCCTGGCTCGCCAGTCCATCCCGCTGGCCGGATAGAGCCGCTTGATAGCACCCGAAAATGCCGCCACAAGGCGGGACATCGATCGGAGGGCGGCCAGCCTTTCCAGCCTGCCGTATGAAAGGCCTGCCATGACCCGCTGTCTACCTGTTCGCAGCTGGCGCGCGCTGCTGCTGGCGGCCGCCGCGATCCCCGCCGCCGCGCAGGCGCAAGCCCAGCCGCAAGGTCCCGTCGTCACCGGGGTGGCGCGGGTCGATCACCTTTTGGCCCAGATGAGCGATGCCGAGAAGCTCGACCTGATCCGGGGCGGCATCGAGGACCCGAAGATCAGCCCGGCACAGGCTGGATATCTTCCGGGCGTGCCGCGTCTGGGCATACCGTCGCTGCGGCTGGCCGACGGGCCGCCCGGCGTGCTGACCCGCGAGGCCTCCGCCGGCGAGACCGCGACGATGGGCCTTGCCGCCACTTTCAGCACCACCGACGCGCGCGCCAACGGCGAGGTTATCGGGCGCGAGGCCAAGGCGGCGGGCATCGACATCGTGCTCCAGCCGTTTATCAACATCGACCGCGATATCACCTTTGGGCGCGGCTATAACACCTATGGCGAGGACCCGGTGCTGACCGGCAGCATCGGCGCCGCGCTGATTGCCGGGGTGCAATCGCAGGGCATCATGGCGCAGGCGAAGCATTATGTCGGCTATGACACCCAGGGCAACAATGTGGAGATCGGCGAGCAGGCGCTGCACGAGGTCTATGTCGCGCCCTTCGTCGATGCGGTGAAGGCCGATGTGTCGTCGATCATGTGCAGCTATAACAAGCTCAATGGCGTGTCGGCTTGCGGCAGCCGCTCGAGCTTGACCGATATTCTGCGTGGCGATCTGGGGTTCAAGGGCTTCGTCACCTCCGATTGGGGTGCGGTGCATGGGCCGCAATTCCTGCTGGCGGGGCTGGATATGGAAATGCCAGGGGCGGATAATCCGGCCAGCCCGTTCAGCGCCTTCATGTTCAACTTCTATTCGCTGAAGCCTGCGCCGACCAGCATCGCGGCCAAGCTCGACCCGAGGTGATCGCCGGGCTGATCGGCGGTTCGATGCCCGAGGAGCCTCAGCCCGAAAGCATGAACGGGGCCGGCATAGGCGCGGACGCCGATCCGCGCGCGACGCTGTATGATTTGGCGCAGGCCGGCCAGATGGGCGCCACCGACATCACGCGCGCCGCCGGGCGCGTCCTGTATGAGATAGACCGTTTTGGCTATCTCGACCATCCACCCTCGCACCATAGCCAGCCCTATGCGGTGGCGGTGAATGCGCGCGTGATCGAGCAGACAGCGGTGGACGGCGCGGTGTTGCTGAAGAATGAGGGCGGGATCCTGCCGCTCGATCCGGCGGCATTGGACTCGGTGGCGCTGATCGGGCCGGGGGCGGCGCAATTGGTGGCGATCGGCACGGCGGGTGAGCGTTCGACCGGGCTGACCGCCCGGCAGGTGAGCCCATGGGCGGCGCTCAAGGCCCTGGCGCATGGCGGCGCGCCGGTGCTGGCGGTGGCAGATGACATGGCGGGCACGGTGATCCCGGCGGCGCAGCTGAGCCATAAAGGTGGGCCGGGACTGCTGAGGGTTGGCGGCGCCAATGCCGGGGGAAGTAGTGATGGCGTGATCGATTTCACCGGACGCAAGGCGCTGCCCGCCAATTCGGCGACCGTTTGGGAGGGCAGCCTGACCGTTCCAACGGCCGGCGATTACTGGATCGACCTGCATCTGCTGGGCGCGTCGGGATCGGTGAAGATCGACGGGCGGTTGGTCGCGCATGCCGGCGCGGTGATCGGCACGATGCATGGCGATACCGTGCTGGCGGGCAAGGATGGCCTGCTGCCAACGCCGGGCGGGCTCGACAATGCGCGCGGCGCGGTGATGCTAAGCGCGGGGGCGCATCATATCTGGCTGGGGATCAAGCCCGATACGTCCGATGCGCCGGCGCAGGTGCGGCTGGCCTGGACTACGCCCGAGAGCCGGGCGGCGACGCGGGCGGCGGCCATTGCGGCGGCGCGGCAGGCCAAGGTGGCGGTGGTGTTTGCCTGGTCGCGCGGCAACCCGGCGTTCGGCCTGCCCGGCGATCAGGATCAGCTGATCGCGGATATTGCGGCGGTGAACCCCAATCTGGTGGTGGTGCTGAACACCAGCCAGCCGGTCGCTCTGCCGTGGCTGGGCAAGGCCAGGGCGCTGGTCCAGATGTGGTGGCCGGGCGATGAGGGCGGGCAGGCGACCGCGCGCATTCTGACCGGGCGGGACAGCCCGGCGGGGCGTCTGCCGTTCACATGAGCCGCGAAATTGAGCGATTACGCCGCCAATTACCCAGCGCATCCCGAGCGTTCGGCGGCCGGCGCGGGCGGGGTGACGCGGTTCAGCGAGGGAGTCGATGTCGGCTATCGCTGGTTCGCGCGCCAGAATATCGCGCCGTCATTCGCGTTCGGATACGGGCTCAGCTACACGCATTTCGCCTATTCCGGAGTCAGCGCGGTGCCGGCAGGCGATGGCGGGCTGGATGTCGGGTTTACCCTGCGCAACACCGGAGCGCATGATGGCGATGATGTGCCGCAGGTTTACCTGGGCGCGCCGCAACGGGCGCCGACAGGCGCCGATTTTGCGGTGAAGGCGCTGGCAGGGTTCACCCGGCTGCATCTGGCGGCGGGGGCCAGCACGGCGATCAAGATCCACGTACCGGCGCGCAGCTTGCAATATTGGTCGGTGGCGCGGGGCGGCTGGCAGGTCGCGCATGGGCCGCGCGCGGTGATGGTGGGTGGCGCGTCGAACGACCTGCCGCTGAGCGTGGTGGCCAGCGTTCCCTGACGCCGCCCGCCTCAGCCGAAGTTCTTGTCCGCCACGAAGGGGTTGGTCGCGCGTTCGTGGCCAAAGGTGCTGGTCGGGCCGTGGCCGGGGATGAAGGTGATGTCATCGCCCAGCGGCCACAGCTTGCCGGTGATCGATGCGAGCAATTGCTGATGGTTGCCGCCTGGAAAATCGCTGCGTCCGATCGAGCCTGCGAACAGCACGTCGCCGACCATCGCCACTTTTGAAGGCGCATGTACGAACACTACGTGGCCGGGCGTGTGGCCGGGGCAATGCACGACATCGAGCACCTGATTGCCGATGGTCACAGTGTCGCCATCGACGAGCCAGCGGTCGGGGGTGAAGCTCTCGCCCGGCAGGCCATAGCGGCGCGCGGGATCGTCGAGGCTCTCGATCCAGTAGAGGTCGGCCGCATGCGGCCCCTCGATCGGCACGCCCATCTCCCGCGCGAACACACCGGCGAGGCCGCAATGGTCCATATGGCCGTGGGTCAGGATGATTTTCTCCAACGTAACCCCGGTTTTATCGAGCGCCAGCCGGAGCTTGTCCAGATCGCCGCCCGGATCGACAAACGCCCCGCGCATCGTCCGCGTGCACCATACAAGCGAGCAATTCTGCTCAAACGCGGTGACCGGGATGATCGCGGCGCGTAACGGAGGCACAGGCTGGGTCATGGTGCGGCTCGGATGTTGCAGGGTCGCTGGCGGGCTAGCTTTGCCCGGGGCGGAATGCAATGCGGTGCGTGCGGAGATTGGGTTGCGCGTGGGGGGATTGCTTTTTACGGTCGGCGCCCCAATGTCTGCGCTGGAACGAATTGGCGGGCAGACCGGCCCCGAACAGGATGGTTTTATGCGCAAGGTTTTGATGATTGGGGCGGCGGTTCTGGTTTCGGGGACGGCCTCGGCTGCGCCGGCGCCGCATCTGGCCGAGACAAGCTTTGCGCAATTGGCCCAGCCGCTGCCGCTGCCCTATGACGAGAGCGCCGATGCGCAGCGCGCGGTGGCTACGGCGCGGGCGCGGGCGATTGCCGAACGCAAGCTGCTGATCATCGACATGGGGGGCAATTGGTGCCTCGATTGCCGCATTCTGGCGGCGACGATGGCACTGCCCGATCTGGCGTCCTTTGTGCACGCGCATTTCGAGGTGGTGACGGTGGATGTCGGGCGCTTTACCAAGAATATGGCGATCGCTGCGCAATATGGTGGGGTGCCGCCCAAGGGGGTGCCGGCGGTGATGGTGATCGCGCCGAAATCGGGCCGCTTGCTCAATCCCGGCAAGACCGAGGCTTTGTCCGATGCGCGGTCGCTCAATCCGCAGGCGCTGGCCGATTGGTTGGCCCATTGGACGCAGGTGCGATAACGCGGACCCCGATGCGATAACGCGGGCTAGTGGTTCGTTTCTCCACTAGAGCCGGCCGCATTTCCACGCCACCCGGCCAATGATCACCAATTCGGCGGGGGGCAGGTCGAGCTTGGGATAGGCGGCATTGTCGCTGATCAACGTGACCCGGTCGGGCCGCGTCAGGTCCAGGCGTTTGACAAGCAACGCGTCGCCCAGGCGGACAACATGGACGCCGTTTTGCCAGATGCGCGGCGTGCGATCGACGAGGATTTCGTCGCCGTCATAAAGCGTGTTTTGCATCGAATCGCCGCTGACCGCGATTGCCGAGAGCATTGCGGCATTGAGGCCCTGCGCGCGCAGCCAGCTGGCCGCGAAACGGAATGCGCCGATGGCGGCCTCCCCCCCCGCAACCGCGCCCGGCCCTGCCGAGGCGTCAATGTTGAGGCGGGGGATATCCAGCCATTGCGCCACGCGGGATTTTGCCGCAGTGGGCAGGTATTTATCCTCTGACCCACCCAGCGCCGCCTCGCTGACGCCGAAAAAGCGGGCGAGGGTCTGGCGATCCCCTTCCTCCAGTTTTCGCGGGCTCCCCTTGCGGACAAATTGTTGAAGATACGTCGTATTTCTGCCAATCAATGCCGATAAGGACGACAGGCTTGCCCCGCGATCGCTGGCCAGCTGCATCAGGTAATGGCGGGGATCAGACGGCTCCATGCTTCGTTTCATACCATAGGATTTTTCCTAGACAAGTAGGAAATAATATGGAACGAATCAGGAACACCAAATGGTGATTCTCAAAGCCGGGGGGCCACGATGCTGCTGCGCAAGATCGAACATTTTCTCAAGGCCTCGGGCATGCCGTGGACCAAATTCGGCCGGCTGGTCGCGCATGATCCGCGTCTGGTCGGGGATATGCGCAATGGCCGCCAGCCCGGAGAGCCGCTGGTGCGGCGTATCGAAGCCTTCATCACCGCCTATCCGGAGAATCAGCATGCTGTGTGACGTTCCTTTCGAGGTCAAGAAGGCCGAGCCCGCGCTGTTTGCCGCGCCCGCCTATGCCGGCCCTGCCCCGCGCCGCGCCGCACCGCGCCATCCGGGAACACAGTTGGTGCGCGCGGTGATGCAGCTGGCTGGCGGGCAGGCCGAAATACTGCGCCATGCCGAGCGACCCTGGGCAAGCGTGACCTTCTCAGGCGCGCGCCACACACTGGTCCTGCGCTTTGCCGGCGCAGAGGGTTGCGCGGCGGGGGAGGCGTTTGTCGCCGCGCTGGCCGACCACGAGTTCACGCTGCGCGGGCAATTGGTGGCCGATGCGGCGGTGACAGCGGTGGTGCATGACCTGCTGCCCGAACCATGCATGGTGGTCGATGCGGAGTTGTTGTTGCTGGAGGAGGCGTGAGGCCGTTGCTTTGTTCGGCGTGAGCGTTACCCTGCTGAGCCGGGGAGAACGATATGCGGCGGGTGATGGTCGGGGCGTTGACGGTGTTGCTGGCGATGCCCGTGCCAGCCCTTGCGCAAAATGAGGGCGCGGCCGAGATCATCGTCACCGCCCAGCGCCGGGCAAGCGAGGATTATGCGCCGACCATGCCCGCCGTTGGCCTGCGACGTAGCGCCGATTTCGCGGTGCAGGAGGTCACGATATCGGGCGACACCCGCGATGCCGAGCGCCGTGCGTCCGAGATCTATGAGATGGTGCGCGGCGCGATTCTGGCCGCGCCGGCGCATGGCATCGTCCTGGCCTATGGCAGCAGCGTGCTGACCAAGCTGACGCTGGACAATTATCGCGCGCTGGCGCTGGCCAAGGACAATCGGCCCGACAGTTCCAAGATCATGTTTCTGGCCAAGGCGCGGCTGGGCGCGGGCACCGATCTGCGCGATGCTCAGGCGCGGATCACGAGCTATATCAAAACGGTGACGCCGGTCGGCCGGGCGCAGATCGAGACGAGCGATGATCTTACCCTGTCAGTCGTGGCGCCCGATCAGTATCGCGGCGCGATTATCGATGCGGTGAGCAAAGATGCGCGAGCCGTCGCGGCGCAGGTTGGCGATGGCTATGGCGTGCAGATCGACGGGCTGAACCAGCCGGTCGAATGGGCGCGCGCGGGGCTGGGCGAGGTGCTGCTGTACATCCCCTATCGGCTAACGATCTTGCCCCGTAAGTAGCCGCGATTGTGGCGCCGACCTGATCTCAGCTAAGTTTCCAGTCCCAGCCGAGCGGGTCGCCGTCCATTACCTCGACGCCTTGCGCGGTTAGGTGGGCGCGCAGGGCGTCGGATTTGGCGAAGTCCCTGGCGGCGCGGGCCTCCTTGCGTTGGGCGAGGGTGGCTTCGATTTCGGCCTCGGTGATGGCCGCGGATTTGGGGCGGAGGCGGAGGTCGGCGCGGGTCAGGGCGAGGAGGTTGAGGCCGAGGACGGAGTCCATTGTGGCCAGCAGCGATAGCTGCATAGATTCCCCGATGCCAATGTTACCGAAATTAGCGATGACCTGCTCAACCACTGTCAACGCCAAGGCTGTGTTCAGATCGTCCGCTATCGCCTGTTGAAACGTGTGGAAATAGGCGGCGGACATCGGAGGTTGCGGAGGTAGCGCAACCGTAAACGCTTCAATATCCCGTCCGCCAAGTCCTAGCTTCAGTTTCTCCACCGCCATCACCAATCGCTTCAACCGCGTCAACGCCGCCCCGAGCCCCTCCCAACTAAACTCCAGTTCGCTGCGGTAATGCGCCTGTAGGCACAGCATGCGGTACGCCATCGGGTGATAGCCGCGATCGATCAGCAATTGCAGACGCAGGAATTCGCCGCTGGATTTGCTCATTTTGCCGGAGCGCCCCTCTTCCGCTCTGGCCACCAGAAAATTGTTGTGCATCCATAGTTTCGCGCCCGAATGCTGCGCACAATCCAGCCCGCCATGGGTGTGGTCGAACCCCTGCAAAGCCTGGTTTTGCGCGATCTCATTGGGGTGGTGGATTTCGCGGTGGTCGATACCGCCGGTGTGGATATCGAACGGCAGGCCGAGCAAAGCCGCGCTCATTACCGAGCATTCGAGGTGCCAGCCGGGCGCCCCCCTGCCCCATGGCGAATCCCACTCCATCTGGCGCGTTTCGCCCGGCGGCGTGCGGCGCCAGATCGCGAAATCGGCGGGGTGGCGCTTGCCCTCGACCGCCTCGATCCGGCCTTCTCCCTCATCGGTCGCGGCGCGGGCGAGGCGTCCGTAATCGGCCACGGTGCCGGTGTCGAAATAAAGTCCGCCGGGCAATTCATAGCAATGCTGCGCAGCAATCTGCTCCGCCGCCGCGATCATCTGGGGCACGAAAGCGCTGGCGATCGACCACTCAGCCGGCGGGCGGATGTTGAGCGCGGCGATGTCGGCCCAGAACGCCTCGGTGTAATGCTGCGCAATATCCCAGATCGAGCGGGCGGCGGCGGCGGCGGCCTGCTCCAGCTTGTCCTCCCCGGCATCGGCATCATCGGTGAGGTGGCCGACATCGGTGATGTTGATGATATGGGTCAGCCTATAACCGTTGTAGGTCAGCGTGCGGCCCAGAATATCGGCAAAGACATAGGCGCGCATATTGCCGATATGCGGGTAATTATAGACCGTGGGGCCGCAGGTATAAACGCGCGCCTCACCGGGGTGGACCGGCGTGAACGGCTCGAGCGCGCGGGTGAGGCTGTTGAACAGGTTGAGAGGCGCGGGCGTGGTCATGCCCGCAGCGGTTGGCGCGGGATGGGGGAAAGGTCAAGCGGGGGCGGGTTGATCCTCGCGTCGACCGAGAAAGGATGCCAGACCGCAGGCCGCACATTTGCCGATTCGTATTCTGCAAAGGGGGACGCATGAAAGCGCTGCTACCGTTATCGTTGGTTGCTGGATTTGCACTCTCGGCCGAGGCTCCGCCACCGCGTGAGACCGGGCTCAACATCCCGACCGCGCAATCGATGCCAATACTTGCAGCATGCATCAAAAAAAGGCTTGGATCGTTCACTCAGGCCGAGTTGCCGAACGGAGGCCTTTCCATACGATTTGGCGAGGCACGGTCCCTTTTCATACATTACCAGCCTACGCTTTATTTCGATATCAGCGAAGTCGATGGAAATCGGCAAATCAACGTCCGTTACCGTCATCCGATGTCAAAGGGTAACGCAGCTAAAATGCTTAGAATGATCGGCAGAAAGTGCTTTCCCTACGAGCTGGAGGCGGCAGGCGGCGGTGTATTGCTCGGTGCCGGCTGAGGTGTTGAAGGCGCTGGCGATATAGGTGTGATGCCCGAGCCCGCTTCCGGCGGTTTGATACGCGGGCGATTTCCCAAGGCAGCCGATGTAAACGCTGGCGGCCGGTTTTTACCCTGCTCAGTCATCCGAAACGTGAACGGATAGTCCGTTCCGTTGAAATGCATGGTGAGAGTGACATCATAAGGCAGTTTGGCACCGGATGGTTTTTCGATGACCACTTCGCCACCGTAACTGTTATCAGGATCAATGGTTGTTGTTTGTACGACATCTGTTGCCAAGGTGCCTAGGGTGTAGTCCAGCCGGTTTTGGATACCGACAATGCCAGCGGTTCCCGCCGCAACTGCGGCGCTAGCGCCCAATACGCCGATACTGTTGTCCCGGTAACTCGATGACCAGAAATACGTCCCATTCGGCGTGCGGATGTTACCGTAGGACTGATTGGAGGTATACGCCGTGGAGGCTGCGGCAGCGGCGACACCCGCCAAAAGGGCCATTCCCACCGCAGACCATGCCGCGCGGCTCTTCGCCCGTCTCTGCAACTCCTCGCGGCTCAGGACGGGGGTCGGTTTTCCATCGACAGTCGCGGTGATATCCTCAATCCCAAAGTTGGTAGAATTGTCACCCTTGTTGTAGACCGCAACACCAAAAGTAGCGTGATTGTGATCCAGAGGCAGCGGAGTAATCGTGATCGACCCAGATGGGGTTTCTATATTCAACGTGGGTATGCCCGTGCGATATCGGATGGTCTCCGATCCGACCTGCACTGGGTACAGAATCAAGTCAGCGGCGGAGGCTTCGGTCACAAGCGACATGCTTAAGACCACGGCAAGAATATGCTTAATAATTCCTCCTTCCAATACGTTCGATTCTCAATCCGCTAGATTAAAAACCTGAAATTATAAATCACCCATCTTCAAACAACCCCGCCAATTGCTCAATCATCGTGCCGCCCAATTGTTCGACATCCATGATCGTTACCGCGCGCCGGTAGTAACGCGTAACATCATGGCCGATACCGATCGCCACCAATTGCACGGGCGATTGCCTCTCGATCCCGTCGATCACGCGGCGCAGGTGTGCCTCCAGATAGCCGGCGGTGTTGACGCTCAGCGTCGAATCGTCGACCGGGGCGCCGTCCGAGATGACCATCAGGATGCGGCGGTCCTCATGGCGGGCCAGCAGGCGGGAATGCGCCCAGAGCAGCGCCTCGCCGTCGATGTTTTCCTTGAGCAGTCCCTCGCGCATCATCAGGCCAAGGTTTTTGCGCGCGCGCCGGTACGGGTCCTCGGCGCGTTTGTAGATGATGTGGCGCAGGTCGTTGAGCCGCCCCGGGTGGGCCGGTTTGCCGCTGCCCAGCCAGGCCTCGCGCGACTGGCCGCCCTTCCACTGGCGGGTGGTGAAGCCGAGGATCTCGGTGCGCACGCCGCAGCGTTCCAGCGTGCGGGCCAGCACATCGGCGCTGATCGCCGCGATGCTGATCGGGCGGCCGCGCATTGATCCCGAATTGTCGATCAGCAGGGTAACGACGGTATCCTTGAACTCCACCTCGCGCTCGATCTTGTAGGACAGCGCATGCCCCGGCTGGACCACCACGCGGGCCAGCCGCGCGGCATCGAGCATGCCCTCCTCCTGGTCGAAATCCCAGCTGCGGTTCTGCTGCGCCAGCAGGCGCCGTTGCAACCGGTTGGCCAGCTTGGTGACGATACCTTGCAGGCCCTTCAATTGCGCATCGAGATAGGCGCGCAACCGGGTCAGCTCCTCCTCGTCGCACAGGTCGCTGGCGGCTATGGTTTCGTCGTATTTGTTGGTGTGGATCTTGTAGTCAAAGCCGCCCAGCGCATCGTTCCACGGGCGGTTGGGGCGGACCGGCAGCATGCCATCCTCGCCGTCGTCGCTGGCGTCGGCGTCGCCGTCATCGTCGCTGAGGTCGGATTCGGTTTCGCTGTCGCCCTCTTCGTCGCCCTCGCCGGCTTCGGTGGCGATTTCGGAGGGCTGCGGCTCCTCATCCTGATTCTCGCCATCCTCCCCGTCGGGGGTTTCCGCCTCGCCGTCGGGCGCTTCGGAATCCTCAGGCGGGATGTCGAGCTGTTCCATGCGGGTGAGGTCAAGGTGCTGGAGCAGATCGAGCATCCGGCTCTGGAATGCCTTCTGGTTGCCGAGGGCGCGCGCCATAGCTGCGAAATCCTTGGCGCCGCGACCCTCGATCCAGCCGCGCACCTGATCGACCCCGGCCCGCGCCGCCTGCGGCACCGCGTCGCCGGCCAGATGCTCACGCAACAACAGCGCCAGCGCGACGGGCATCGGCACTTCGTCGGGCGTGGCGGCGCGGGTGATCGGGTCCGCCGTCAGCCGCCGATCGAGCGCGGCGGTCAGATTGTCGCGCATCCCGCCATAGGCATTGGCCCCCAAAGCCTCATAGCGCACCTGCTCGATCGCGTCATAGCAGGCGCGCGCTATCGGCTCGGCGGGGGTGTGGCGGGCGTGGAGCGCAGGATTGTGATGACGCAGCCGCAGCGCGAAACTGTCGGCATGGCCGCGCGCCTCGGCGGCGGCGGCAAGCGGCAGGCTGCGCGCGGGCATCGGCACACGCAGGCTGGTCCCCGCCAGCGCCGGGGCATCGGCGGTCCACGCAACCTCCAGCTCCGGCTGGCGCGCGATGGCGCGCGCGGTGCCGGTCAGAACGGTCTTGAAACGGTCGAGAGGGGATTCGTCGGGCAAGGCCAGCGGCTTTAGATGCTTTGGCCGGTCTTGGCCCAATCGGCCATGAAGCCTTCGATGCCCTTGTCGGTCAGGACGTGTTTGAACAGCCCCTTGATGACGGCGGGGGGCGCAGTCATCACGTCGGCGCCGATGCGGGCGCTTTCCAGCACATGGATGCCGTGGCGGACGCTGGCGACCAGAATCTCGGTCGGAAAGGCGTAATTGTCATAGATCAGGCGGATGTCGCGGATCAGCTCCATGCCGTCGAAGCCATTGTCATCGTGCCGGCCGACGAAGGGCGAGATGAAGCTGGCCCCCGCCTTGGCCGCCAGCAACGCCTGATTGGCCGAGAAGCACAGCGTCACATTGACCATCGTGCCCTCCCCCGTCAGCGCCTTGCAGGTTTTGAGCCCATCGATGGTCAGCGGCACCTTGATGCACACATTCGTCGCGATCTTGCGCAGGATTTCGGCCTCGCGCATCATACCGGGGTGATCGAGCGCGACGACCTCGGCGCTGACCGGGCCGGCGACCAGCCCGCAGATTTCGCGCGTGACCTCTAGAAAATCGCGCCCCGATTTGGCGATCAGCGTCGGATTGGTGGTCACTCCGTCAAGCAGGCCGGTGGCGGCCAGATCGGCAATTTCGGCGGTGTCGGCGGTGTCGACAAAGAATTTCATATTGAGTTTCCTGAAGGGTGGGGGCGAATCCAGCCCCGCCTATAGGCATGCCGGGCCTTTTCCCCAAGCCCCTCCCTCGCCATCGGCGCGTCGGCACCATATAGGGCGGCGATGACGCGCGTTCGCCTGCTTGTGATGAATGCCGCGCTCGGCCCGCTCGATTACCGGGTGCCGCCGGGCAGCGAGGTGCCGCCGCCGGGCAGCGTGGTGGTGGCACCGCTGGGGCCGCGCCAGATCATCGGCGTGGTGTGGGAGCCCGAGAAACTGCCCTGTGACGAGGTCGGCGACAACCGGCTGCGGCCGTTCATCTCGGTGCTGCCGGTGCCGCCGCTGACCGCCCCGCTGCGCCGGTTGATCGAATGGACCGCCGATTATTACTGCGCGCCGATGCCTTCGGTGGCGCGGATGGCGCTGTCGAGTGGGGCGGCACTGCGCGGCGGGCGGATGATGACCGAATATCGGCTGGTGGCCGGGGCGGAAGGCGTGCCGGTACGGCTGACCGCGCAGCGGCGCGCGGCGATGGAAAAGCTGGCCGGCGCGCAGGGGGTGCTGCGCGAACTGGCGGAGCTGGCCGGGGTCAGCGAAGCGGTGCTGCGCGGGATGGCGGCGGCGGGCCTGATCGAGGGGGTCAGCGTCGATCTCGACCGGGCCTATCCGGCGGCGAACCCCGATTTTGCGGTGCCGGTGCTGGCCGAGGGCCAGCAGGCGGCGGCGGATGTGTTCGTGCGCGCGGTGGCCGACGGAGGTTTTGCGCCGTTCCTCCTCGATGGCGTGACCGGTTCGGGCAAGACCGAATGCTATTTCGAGGCGGTGGCGGAGGCGATCCGGCTGGGCCGGCAGGTGCTGGTGCTGCTGCCCGAGATCGCGCTGACCCAGAATTTCCTGCGGCGATTCGCGGCGCGGTTCGGGGCCGAGCCGGTGCTGTGGCACTCCAGCCTGAAATCGGCAGAGCGGCGGCGGGCCTGGCGCGCAGTGGCGGATGGAGCCGCGCAGGTCGTCGTGGGGGCGCGTTCGGCGCTGTTCCTGCCGTTTGCTGCGCTGGGGCTTATCGTGGTCGATGAGGCCCACGAAGTCAGCTTCAAGCAGGACGACGGGGTGCGCTATAATGGCCGCGATGTCGCGGTAATCCGCGCGCGGTTCGAGGGTGCGCCGGTGATCCTCGCCTCCGCCACCCCGGCGCTGGAGAGCCTGCAACTGGCCGAGGCGGGGGTCTATCGGCGGGTGGTGCTGCCCGACCGGTTTGGCGGCGCCACCCTGCCCGCGATCCGCGTGATCGACCTGACCCGCGACCCGCCCGAGCGGGGGCGTTGGCTGGCGCCGGCGCTGGTGGCGGCGATGCAGGAACGTCTCGCGCGCGGCGAGCAGAGCCTGTTGTTCCTCAACCGGCGCGGTTATGCGCCGCTGACGCTTTGCCGGCATTGCGGATACCGGTTTCAGTGCAAGGCATGCAGCGCCTGGCTGGTCGAGCATCGGCTGTCGCGGCGGCTGGCCTGCCATCATTGCGGGCATCAGGAGCCCGTGCCGTCCGCGTGCCCCGGATGCGCCGAGCCCGACTGTCTGGTCGCTTGCGGGCCGGGAGTGGAACGGATCGCCGATGAGGTTGCAGCAATCCTGCCCGAGGCACGGCTGGCCTTGGCGACATCGGATACGTTGAACAGCCCGGACCGGATCGGGGCTTTTGTGGCGGCGGCGGAGGCCGGAGAGGTCGACGTGATCATCGGCACGCAATTGGTGACCAAAGGCTATCACTTCCCCAATCTGACGCTGGTGGGGGTGGTCGATGCGGACCTTGGCCTGGAGGGCGGCGATCTGCGCGCGGGCGAGCGTTCGTATCAGCAGATCGCGCAGGTCGCCGGGCGGGCTGGGCGCGCGGCGAAACCGGGCGAGGTGATGATCCAGACCCGGCACCCCGAGGCGGCGGTGATCGCGGCACTGGCCAAGGGCGACCGCGATGCGTTTTATGCGGCGGAGGCAAGGGCACGGCGAACGGCTGGCGCGCCGCCGTTCGGGCGGTGGGCGGCCATCATCGTGTCGAGCGAGGATGAGGCGGAGGCGCGCGATGCGGCCCGGGCAATTGGCGGCGCGCGGCCGCATCTGGCCGATGTCGAGATCCTGGGCCCGGCGCCGGCGCCGATGACCCTGCTGCGCGGGCGCTATCGCTATCGGTTGCTGGTCAACGCGCGGCGTTCGGCGGAGTTGCAGGCGGTGCTACGGACCTGGCTGGGCGGATTACGCTTTGGGCCCGGGGTGCGGGTGGGAATAGACGTGGACCCGTATAGTTTTGTTTAGCGCTTCCAGCTGGGCGCCATAAAATGCCCGCGCCGCGCCGCCAGCCAGAGCATGACGCAGCCAGCAAGAGTGGCCACCACCATCGCCACCGCCGATGCCTCCAGCCCGAAGGCGCCGCCGGTCAGCCATTCGGCGCCGTGGCGCTGGGTGATCAGCAGGCCGTGCGGGGCCTTGCCGCCGGACACCGGCGCGCTGAATATCCAGCCTTGCGTGAAATTCCACGCCGCATGGATACCCACGGCCAACCACAGCCGCCGCGTCAGCATATAGGCCCCGCCGAGCAGGATGCCGGCCTCGAACGCGATCGCCACCGCCGCGAACCATGTCGCGCCCGGATTGGCCAGATGCGCCGCGCCGAAAAACGCCGATGTCGCGGCTAGCGCCCACCAGCTGCCGGCCCAACGCTCGATCTGGCGGAACAGGATGCCGCGAAACAGCAGCTCCTCATACAGCCCCGACGCCACTGCCATCGCGCCAATCACCCAGATATCGCCCAGCCCGCCGATCCCATCGGCCTCCAGCCCGTGCATCAGCGCGACAAGGCCGGCCATCGCCGAGAACAACACGAAGCCGATGCCAAGCCCCGCCGCCAGCTCTGGCACCGCGCCCGCAGCCGCGAACTCGGCATCGGCGCGGTGTTCGACATGGCGCTCAAACGCCTTGTAAAGATAAATGCCCAGCCCGGCGCAGACCATGATGCTCGCCAATTGCAGCGGGGTGTTGCGCAGCGGCGCGCCGAACACGATGTGCTTGGACGCGGAGGCAAACCCGCTCAGCGCATAGGCGATGAAAAAGGCGATAAACCCCAAAATAGTATGCGTGACCGGATGCGCAAATATCCGCCTGATGATGTTCATGCCTGCCCCCCCAAATGCCCCAAGATGCCGGCGAAGCAATCACGATTGGCGAGGATGGTCAATCGGCCTCACGCGCCAGCAGGGCCTGCTTGACCGCCAGCCCATAGGCATAGCCGCCCATGCTGCCATCGGTGCGGATGACGCGGTGACAGGGAATCAGCACCGCGACCGGATTGGCGCCGTTGGCGCTGCCCGCCGCGCGCACCGCGCCGGGCTTGCCGATGGCGGCGGCAATCTGCGCATAACTGCGGGTCTCACCGGCGGGGATTTGGCGCAGCGCCTGCCACACCGCCTCCTGAAACGCGGTGCCGCGCACGTCGAGCGGGATGGCCGGGGCCAGCGCGGGGCTTTCCACCGCCGCCAGCACCTGTGCCAACAAAGCCTCGAATTCAGCGCCGCCCTGGCGCAGCTCGGCATGGGGGAAGCGTTTGGCCAGCGCCGCCTCGTCCTCGTCGAACGACAGCCGGCACACCCCTTTGTCGGTCGCCGCGACCAGCATCGGGCCGAGCGGGGTCGCCGCCACCGCCCAGCGGATCGTCACGCCCTTGCCGCCATTCGCCCATGCCGATGCCGCCATGCCCAATCGCTCCCCGCTCGCCTGATAGAAGCGCGACGGCGCGGCGAAGCCGGCATCATACAGCGCAGCGGTGACAGTGCCACCAGCGCTGAGCGCGGCGCGGGCGCGTTCAAGGCGTAATGCGCGCGCATAGGCCGCCGGCGACAGGCCAGTGGCGCGGGTGAAAATGCGTTGGAAATGCGCCGGGCTGTAGCCGATGCGGGTGGCCAGATCGGCGAGGCTGGGCGGGGCCTCGGCGGCAGCGATCATCGCCAAGGCCGCCGCCACCGCCGCCTCCTCGCGGCTGACATCATCTGGGGCGCAGCGCAGGCAGGGGCGCAGGCCGGCGGCGCTGGCCTGTGCTCCGTCGGCGAAGAAGCGCACATTCTGGCGCAGGGGCCGGCGCGCAGCACACGAAGGCCGGCAATAGATGCCCGTCGTGCTCACGCCGAACACAAAGCTGCCATCGGCGGCGCGGTCACGGGCGGTCACTGCGGTCCAGGCCTGGGCGTCAGCGATCATGGTGCGATGCTTTCGGGGCGCTCGATCCGGGCCACAAAGCAGCCATGCGCGGCATTATGCGCATGGATGCTGGCGATCTGCGTATTGGCAAGCAGCGCGCGGATGCCGGCATCGGCCTCATCGGGAAGTGCCAACTTCGCGTCCAGCAGCATGCCGCCGGCGGAAAACCCGCGCAGCCCCAGCGGGCGTCCGGCGAACACCGGGGGCACGCAATCGACATAGGGCGCCGGGGCAAACGCGCCCTCCCCCACATAGATCGCATAGGCGCTGCGATAGGGTGTGGCGAGGTCGTGGCTGACATGGTGGAGCAGGATCATCCGGTCGCCGGCCTTGGCATCTTTCAACGCGACACGGCAGGGGAAGCCCCGGTCGGCGCTGGCGGTGACGCGCATCGCGCCGCGCACGGCCAGCGCCCAGTGGTGCCCGCCGTCACTGAGCGCGAACAGATCGGTGAAGGGTTCATAGGGCAGGCCGGCGATACGGTAAGTCAGAGGGCCATGGTTCACAGAAAGCCTCCTTGCAAAAGCGATGGCGGTTAATACCGCCGGGCACAATCGCCAGCTTCCCGAAACTTGCGATCAAACGATGTTTTCGATGGGTAGAGCCGCCGCGCCTCGGCGCTGCCTGCCCGCCCCGCCTTGCATCGCAGCAAGATCGTCGCTATGCGCGCCCCCGTCGGCAGCAGGGCCGCGCTGAGTCGGCGCGTCCGGCTTTCGTGCCGCCCAGCCACTGGGCAGAAGCCATTGGGCAATAGGGGACCTATCGCGTGGAGAATTCCGCCGGCATTACCGCCAGCCTGCAGGGGCGCTACGCCTCGGCACTGTACGAGCTGGCCGCTGAGCAGAATGCGCCGGTCGAGGCCGATCTGATCGCGCTGGGCGAGGCTTTGGCTGGTTCCTCCGACCTCAGCGCACTGATTCGCGATCCCTTGGTTGGGCGTGAAGCGGCGGGCCGCGCGATGGACGGCGTGGCCGCGCTGATGGGCTTTTCCACAATTACCCGAAATTTCCTTGGCGTTCTGGCGGGCAATGGCCGACTGGGCAAGCTGCCCGAGATTATCGCCGCCTTCGCCACCATCGCTGCCGCTGCCCGCAACGAAGTGACCGCGCAGGTGGTCAGCGCGCATGTGCTCAGCGCCGTTCAGCTCAAGACGCTCACCGCCAAGCTGGCCGCGCGCGAGGGGCAGAACATCAAGATTAATGCGCATGTCGATCCCGAAATCCTCGGCGGCCTGATCGTGCGGATCGGCAGCCAACAGATCGATGCCTCGATCCGCACCCGTCTCAATTCTCTGTCGCAGGCGATGCGGGGCTGAGGCCCTGACGTTTGTGATGACCGGCATCGGGCACCCGCCCCGCTGCTTTCAAGTTTGTTGAAAGGCTGAATATGGAAATCCGCGCCGCTGAAATTTCCCGGGTCATTAAGGACCAGATCGCCAATTTCGGCACCGAGGCGCAGGTCTCGGAGGTCGGCTCGGTGCTGTCAGTGGGCGACGGTATCGCGCGGATCCACGGGCTCGATCAGGTTCAAGCCGGCGAGATGGTGGAATTTTCCAACGGCGTGCAGGGCATGGCGCTCAACCTTGAGGCCGACAATGTCGGCGTCGTGATATTCGGCTCGGACGCCGAGATCAAGGAAGGCGATATCGTCAAGCGCACCGGCACAATCGTCGACGTGCCGGTGGGCAAGGGCCTGCTGGGCCGCGTGGTCGATGGTCTGGGCAATCCGATCGACGGCAAGGGGCCAATTGTCTCGGATCAGCGCATGCGGGTCGAGGTCAAGGCGCCGGGGATCATCCCGCGCAAATCGGTGCATGAGCCAGTGCAGACCGGGCTCAAGGCTATCGACGCGCTGGTTCCGATCGGCCGCGGTCAGCGGGAGCTGATCATCGGCGACCGCCAGACCGGCAAAACCGCCGTGGCGATCGACACGTTCATCAACCAGAAGGGCCCGAATTCGGGCACCGATGAGAGCAAGAAGCTCTATTGCATCTATGTCGCGGTGGGGCAGAAGCGTTCCACAGTGGCCCAGATCGTCCGCCAGCTAGAAGAGAATGGCGCGATGGAATATACCATCGTGGTGGCCGCCACCGCTTCGGAGCCGGCACCGTTGCAATATCTGGCGCCCTATACCGGCTGCACGATGGGCGAATATTTCCGCGATAATGGCATGCATGCGGTCATCGTTTATGACGATCTGTCCAAGCAGGCGGTGGCCTATCGTCAGATGTCGCTGCTGCTGCGCCGCCCGCCGGGCCGCGAAGCCTATCCGGGCGACGTGTTCTATCTGCACTCTCGTTTGCTGGAGCGTGCGGCCAAGATGAACGATACAATGGGCGCCGGGTCGCTGACCGCGCTGCCGATTATCGAGACGCAGGCTGGCGACGTTTCGGCCTATATCCCGACCAACGTGATCTCGATCACCGACGGGCAGATCTTCCTGGAAACCGGCCTGTTCTATCAGGGCGTGCGGCCGGCAATCAACGTGGGCCTGTCGGTCAGCCGCGTCGGCTCCTCGGCGCAGACCAAGGCGATGAAGAAGGTCTCGGGCTCGATCAAGCTGGAGCTGGCGCAATATCGCGAGATGGCGGCGTTTGCGCAATTCGGGTCGGATCTCGACGCGTCGACGCAAAAGCTGCTGAACCGCGGCTCGCGCCTGACCGAGTTGCTCAAGCAGGCGCAGTTCAGCCCGCTGCCCTTCGAGGAGCAGACGGTGTCGATCTTCGCCGGCACCAATGGCTATCTGGACAGCGTGCCGGTGAACCGCGTGACCGAGTATGAGGCCGAGATGCTGCGCTGGATCCGCACCGAGCACGGGGCCTTGCTGACCGACATTCGCGACAGCCGCGACCTGTCGGGCGATGCCACCGCCAAGCTCAAGGCGGCGCTTGAGGCTTTCGGCAAGACCTTCGCGTAAGGATTGTAAGTGGCCAGTCTCAAGGAACTCAAAGGGCGGATCAACTCGGTCAAATCGACCCAGAAGATCACCAAGGCCAAGCAGATGGTCGCCGCCTCCAAGCTGCGCAAGGCGCAGGCCAATGCCGAGGCGGCGCGCCCCTATGCCACGCGCCTCGCGGCGGTGATGGGCAGCCTGGCCAGCAAGGTCACGGTCAGCGAGAGCAGCCCCAAGCTGCTGGCGGGCACCGGGCGCGACGCGGTGCATCTGTTGGTCGTCGCCAATTCGGACAAGGGGCTTTGCGGCGGCTTCAACTCCAACATCGTCAAGGCCGCAAGGCTGAAGGCGCGCAGCCTTGAGGCCGAGGGCCGCAAGGTGCTGTTCTATCTGATCGGCAAAAAGGGCCGCGCGGTCATCCGCCGCGAATTTCCTGGGCAGATCCTGGCCGGTTTCGACACCTCGACCGTGCGTGAGGCCGGTTATGCCGAGGCCGAGCAGATCGCGCGCGAATTGCTCGACCTGTATGCTGCCGGCAAGTTCGACATCGCACATCTGTTCTACTCACGCTTCCGCAATTCGCTGATTCAGGAACCGACCGAGCAACAGATCATCCCAGTCCCCGTTCTCAATGCCCCCGCCCCCAAGGTGGCGGCGATCGAGACAGCCGGCGCCGCGATCGAGTATGAGCCCGATGAGGAGGAAGTGCTGGCGGCGTTGCTGCCCCGCTATCTCAACACGCAATTGTTCGGGGCATTGTTGGAGAATTCGGCGAGCGAACAGGGCGCCTCGATGACCGCGATGGACAACGCCACGCGCAACGCCGGCGACCTGATCCAGCGGCTGACCATCCAATACAACCGCAGCCGCCAGGCCGCGATCACCACCGAGCTGATCGAGATTATCGCCGGCGCCGAGGCGCTGTAAACATAGCAAACTTTGGCGCACAGGCGCCGCAACCAACCCGGCCCACGCCGCGCTGACGATGAAAAGAAGGACTGACCATGGCCACCGCCACCGTTAAGAAAACCCCTGCCGCCAAAAAGACGGCCGCCCCTGCCGCTGCCGCCACTGGCGCCGGCCGTATCGCGCAGGTCATCGGCGCGGTCGTTGACGTGTCCTTCGCTGGCGGTTCGCTGCCGGCGATTCTCTCGGCGCTCGAAACCTATAACAACGGCAACCGGCTGGTGCTCGAAGTGGCGCAGCATCTGGGTGAGAACACCGTTCGCACCATCGCGATGGACTCGACCGAGGGCCTGACCCGCGGCCAGACCGTCACCGACACCGGCGCGCAGATCACCGTGCCGGTCGGCCCCAAGACGCTGGGCCGCATCCTCAACGTCATCGGTGAGCCGATCGATGAGCGCGGGCCGGTTGGCAGCGACATGTTCTCGCCGATCCACGCCAAGGCCCCCGAATTCATCGAGCAATCGACCGAGGCGGCCATTCTGGTCACCGGGATCAAGGTCATCGATCTGCTCGCGCCCTATGCGCGCGGCGGCAAGATCGGCCTGTTCGGCGGCGCCGGCGTGGGCAAGACGGTGCTGATCCAGGAGCTGATCAACAACATCGCCAAGGGCCATGGCGGCGTCTCGGTGTTCGCCGGCGTGGGTGAGCGGACCCGCGAGGGCAACGATCTCTATCACGAATTCCTCGACGCGGGCGTCATCGCCAAGGACGCCGATGGCAATGCCACCAGCGAAGGCAGCAAGGTCGCGCTGGTGTTCGGCCAGATGAATGAGCCGCCGGGCGCGCGTGCCCGCGTCGCGCTGTCGGGCCTGACCATGGCGGAATATTTCCGCGACGTCGAAGGCCAGGACGTGCTGTTCTTCGTGGACAATATCTTCCGCTTTACCCAGGCCGGTTCGGAAGTGTCGGCGCTGCTGGGCCGTATTCCTTCGGCGGTGGGGTATCAGCCGACCCTGGCCACCGACATGGGTGCGCTGCAGGAGCGGATTACCTCGACCACCAAGGGCTCGATCACCTCGGTGCAGGCGATTTACGTGCCGGCGGACGATCTTACCGATCCGGCGCCCGCCGCCTCGTTTGCGCATTTGGACGCGACGACCACGCTGAACCGCGCGATTTCGGAGCTGGGTATCTATCCGGCGGTCGATCCGCTCGATTCGACCAGCCGGGTGCTGACCCCGGCGGTCGTCGGTGCCGAGCATTACGAAACGGCGCGCCGCGTGCAGGAAACCTTGCAGAAATACAAGAGCCTGCAGGACATCATCGCCATTCTGGGCATGGATGAACTGTCCGAAGAGGACAAGCTGACCGTCGCCCGCGCCCGCAAGATCCAGCGCTTCCTCTCTCAACCGTTCCACGTCGCCGAGGTGTTTACAGGCATTTCGGGCAAGTTCGTCCAGGTCGAGGATACCGTGCGCTCGTTCAAGGCCGTGGTCGACGGCGAATACGATCACCTGCCCGAGGCCGCGTTCTACATGGTCGGCGGCATCGATGAGGCCGTGGCCAAGGGCAAGAAACTGGCGGAAGAGGCCTGATCGCGATGGCCGAACTGCACTTCGAACTGGTCACGCCGACCCGCCTCGTCCGCAGCGAGGACGTCTATATGGTGGTCGTGCCGGGCACCGAGGGCGAGGCTGGCATTCTGGTGGGCCATGCCCCGCTGATGACCGCGCTGAAGGATGAGCCGTTGCAGGTGTGGCGCAATGAAGGCGGCGCGCCCGAGCTGATCCGCATCACTGGCGGCTTTGCCGAGGTGTCGCTGACCGGGCTTACCGTGCTGGCCGAACATGTGATCGATTAGGGGTTTACGCCTGTTTCACGGACATGCCGGGGCCGGGGGTAACCTCCGGCCCCTGTTTTGTGGCCCCAGTGAGCCGCCATTCGCGTAATGCTAACGATTGCGACCCGGCATTAGCAAATCATCAAAGTTTCCAGTCTATTCACCAATTCCATAGAGCGGCAAGAAGGCATGATCTGTCATGCCCGGTTGCGGCAGCACGGGATGAAGTAGCAATGAGCGCATTCGGGCGGAAAAGCGGACCAGCCGGATTTGGCCAGGCGGCCAAGCCGGCATTCGGTGTCGCTCGCCCGATGCAAGGCGGGGTTTCCGCTGCGCCCGGCGCGCGCGCGGGCGGCGATCAGTTTCCTCCGCTCCCCGGCGAGCCACAGGCCATTCGCGGCGGTGATGACGGCAAGAACGGCGACGCGCTGAGCCGGCTGGCCGAACGCTCCAACGGCGTTGCCGAGGGGCCGGCCAAGCTTGAGGGCTTCGAGGCATCGGTCCACAAGATCAAGGAACAGGTGCTGCCGCGCCTGCTGGAACGCGTCGACCCCGAGGCCGCCGCCACACTGACCAAGGATGAGCTGGCAGAGGAATTCCGCCCCATTATCATGGAGGTGCTGGCCGAACTTAAGATCACGCTGAACCGCCGTGAGCAATTCGCGCTGGAAAAAGTGCTGATTGATGAGCTGCTCGGTTTTGGTCCGCTGGAGGAATTGCTCAACGATCCCGACGTCTCGGACATCATGGTCAATGGCCCCGACCAGACCTATATCGAAAAAAAGGGCAAGCTTCAGCTTTCCACCATCCGCTTCCGCGACGAACAGCATCTGTTCCAGATCGCGCAGCGCATCGTCAATCAGGTCGGCCGCCGCGTCGATCAGACCACGCCGCTGGCCGACGCGCGGCTCAAGGACGGCAGCCGCGTCAACGTGATCGTGCCGCCGCTGTCGCTGCGCGGCACTGCGATCTCGATTCGCAAATTCTCCGAGAAGCCGATCACGCTGGATATGCTGCGCGATTTTGGCTCGATGTCGGACAAGATGTGCACCGCGCTGAAGATTGCGGGCGCCTGCCGGATGAATATCGTTATCTCGGGCGGCACCGGCTCGGGCAAGACCACGATGCTCAACGCCATGTCGAAGATGATCGATCCGGGCGAGCGCGTGCTGACCATCGAGGATGCCGCCGAGCTTCGGCTGCAACAGCCGCACTGGCTACCGCTGGAAACGCGCCCACCCAACCTTGAGGGCCAGGGCGCGATCACCATCGGCGATCTGGTCAAGAACGCGCTGCGTATGCGGCCGGACCGGATCATCCTGGGCGAAATTCGCGGCGCCGAGTGCTTCGATCTGCTGGCGGCGATGAACACCGGCCATGACGGCTCGATGTGTACGCTCCACGCCAACAGCCCGCGCGAGTGCCTTGGCCGCATGGAAAACATGATCCTGATGGGCGACATCAAGATCCCCAAGGAGGCGATTTCGCGCCAGATCGCCGAATCGGTAGATCTGGTGGTTCAGGTCAAGCGGCTGCGCGATGGCTCGCGCCGCACCACCAACATCACCGAGGTCATCGGCATGGAGGGCGATGTTATCGTCACCCAGGAGCTGTTCAAGTTCGAATACCTCGACGAGACCGATGACGGCACCATCATCGGCGAATTCCGCCCGTCGGGTCTGCGCCCCTATACGCTCGAAAAGGCACGGCAATTTGGGTTCGACCAAGCCTATCTGGAAAGCTGCCTCTAAAGCATGATGTGATAAGATAGAATCGCATCATGCTCTAGAGTCTTTGTTTTCGCGTGATTTATCGACAAAAACCGGCACCCACTTTTTGTCATCACGCTCTAAGCCCTCACCCGCCAGCCAGCCATAGTTTAACCGCTGTGGACAGGCTGACCACGCCGACCAGCATCGCGAAGAAAAACACGCTGGTCCATGGCACGGGCCCCACCGCGTCGGGTTCGCTGCGATGCCGGCGGCGGTGATCGCGCCACCAGGCGAACCCAGCCAGCGCCAGTGCGGCGGCAGCGATCATCGCCAGCCAGGAGGAAAAATCGTCCATCTCCTCCCCTTGCCTCAGCGGGCGCGGCGCTTAAAGCCGGAATGATGGCGACCCCCGCAAAGTCCCCCCCTGCCGATCAACGTCCGCTATATGCGCTGGTGCTGCGCCTGGGTTCCGCGTTAATGATTGCCACGCTGTATATGCTGATCAAGCTAGCGGCGCGCACCGGGATCGCGCTGGGCGAGCTGATGTTCTGGCGTCAGGCGGTGCCGGTGGTGGTGTTGCTGATCTGGTTGGTGGTGACCCGGCAATGTGGTCTGCTGCGGACCCGGCGGCTGGGCTCGCATGCCGGGCGCGCGGTGACGGGTATGCTGGGCATGGCGCTCAGCTTCGAGGCGTCGATCCTGCTGCCGCTGGCGGTATCGACGGTGCTGGGGTTCAGCACACCGCTGTTCGCGGTGATCCTGACTGCGCTGGTGCTGCGTGAAGTGGTGGGGAAGTGGCGCTGGCTGGCGGTCGCTTTCGGCTTTCTGGGCGTGCTATTGATCGCCCGGCCCAGCGCGCTGGCCGCGGCCGGGCCACTATCGCATCTGGGGGTGGCAACGGGGCTGGGCTCGGGGCTGATCGTGGCGATCATCAGTTTGCAGATCCGCGATCTCAGCCGCACAGAGGCGTCGCTGGCGACGGTGTTCTATTTCTCGATGTTCGGCGCGCTGGCGACGGCGCCGTTGCTCCCGTTCCTGATGCAACCGCACAGCGCCCGCCAATGGGCGATGCTGATCGCAATCGGGGTCACCGGCACCGCCGCGCAACTGCTACTGACCAATGCGCTGCGCTATGGCTCGGTGGCGAGCGTGGTGGTGATGGATTATACCGCGCTCATCTGGACGGTGCTGTACGGCTGGCAGGTGTTCGACCAGCTGCCGCCAGCGGCGACCTGGACCGGCACGCCGCTGATCGTGGCCGCCGGGCTGATCATTGCCTGGCGGGAGCATCGGCTGGTGCGGATGCACATGCGGAGCCAAGCC
>JANXUK010000103.1 GCA_025356275.1 Sphingomonadales bacterium
AATGCCGCTCCGTCAAAATCACCCCGCAAGCCAATCGCCGATCCCATAGACACGCCCTCCAAATGCAGGGCGCCATTGATTCAGACTTTTGCGGCTTTGGGAATCCCTCTCGTGAGTCACCCTCACCGCAGGTTGGTATAAGTTACGAATCGGCAACGCGAACAAGCGCTTCATAGCGAAGCCCAACCCAGCATATCCCACAGCCCGCATAACAAACAGCCCGCATAACAAAAAGCCCGCCCGGATTGCTCCGGGCGGGCCTTCATATTCGCGTCTAAACGAAAGCCTTAGCTGCGGTTCTTCAGCGCCGCACCCAGGATGTCGCCCAGCGATGCGCCGGCATCCGACGAACCGTACTGCTCAACCGCTTCCTTCTCCTCATGGAGCTGGCGGGCCTTGATCGAGAAGCTCGGCTTTTTGGAGCGGTCGAAGCCGGTGATCATCGCGTCGAGCTTCTGGCCGACCTGGAAGCGGTCGGGGCGCTGTTCGTCGCGGTCACGGCCCAGATCGGTGCGCTTGATAAAGCCGGTCGCGCCGTCTTCGCCCGCCTGCACTTCAAGCCCGCCGTCGCGCACTTCGAGCACGGTCACGGTGACCACGCCGCCCTTGCGCAGCGAGCTGGTCGCCTCAGGCGACGCCCCACCGGCCGCCGGAGCGCCCTTTTCAAGCTGCTTCATGCCGAGCGAAATACGCTCCTTGTCGACATCGACGTCCAGCACCACGGCGGTAACCGCCTCGCCCTTGCGATGCAGCGCCAGCGCGTCCTCGCCAGAGATGCCCCAGGCGATGTCCGACATATGGACCATGCCGTCGACATCGCCGTCCAGCCCGATGAACAGGCCGAATTCGGTGGCGTTCTTGACCTCGCCCTCGACCTGCGAACCGATCGGATGCTAGTCGGCAAAGGCCTCCCACGGGTTCTGCTGCGCCTGCTTCAGGCCCAGGCTGATGCGGCGCTTGTCCGAATCGACCTCGAGAACCAGCACATCGACCTCCTGCGAGGTCGAAACGATCTTGCCGGGATGCACGTTCTTCTTGGTCCAGCTCATCTCGGAGACATGGACGAGGCCTTCGATCCCGGCTTCCAGCTCCACAAAGGCGCCATATTCGGTGATGTTGGTGACCACGCCGCGCAGCTTGGCGCCGACCGGGTATTTGATCGCCACCTCGCCCCAGGGATCGCTCTCCAGCTGCTTCATGCCGAGGCTGATGCGCTGGGTGTCCTGATTGATGCGGACGATCTGGACCTTTACTTCGTCACCGATGGCGATGACTTCCGAAGGATGGTTGACGCGCTTGTAGCTCATGTCGGTGACATGCAGCAGGCCGTCGATGCCGCCCAGGTCAACGAACGCACCATAATCGGTGATGTTCTTGACGGTGCCGACGATGATCTGGCCCTCGGCGAGGTTCTGGATCAGGCCGCTGCGCTGTTCGGCGCGGGTTTCTTCGAGGACGGCGCGGCGCGACACCACGATATTGCCGCGGCGGCGGTCCATTTTGAGGATCTGGAACGGCTGCGCCACATCCATCAGCGGGGTCACGTCGCGGACGGGGCGGATATCGACCTGCGAGCCGGGCAGGAATGCCACGGCGCCGTCCAGATCGACGGTAAAGCCGCCCTTGACCCGGCCGAAGATCACGCCCTCGACGCGCTTGCCCTCGCCAAATTCGCTCTCCAGCTTGTCCCACGCGGCCTCACGGCGGGCGCGGTCGCGGCTGAGCATCGCTTCGCCGTCGGCGTTTTCCACGCGGTCGACATAGACTTCGACTTCATCGCCGACCGAAAGCCCATGCGGCTGACCCGGCATGGCGAATTCGCGCAAAGGCACGCGGCCCTCGCTCTTCAGGCCGACGTCGATGACGGCCTTGTCATTCTCGATAGCGGTAATGGTGCCCTTGACGACGCGGCCCTCGAAACCGCCATTGGCGCTGCCGCCGAGCGATTCATCGAGCATTGCGGCGAAATCGTCGCGGGTAGGATTGGCGGTTGATGCCATGAATGGATATTCCTGTATTGCGTTTTTGCCGGCCAGGCGGTTGGTTCCGCCGGTCTTTTCACCGCGCCAGCACCATGCCGGCAGGGGGTTAAGGGCCGAAAATACCCGCCAGGCCGGATGCCATGACGGGCGTACCCTTTCGGGAACCGGGCGCGGCTAGGCGAAAGCGCCGCAAAATGCAAGGGATTTGGGTAATTGGTTGGCCGCCTGCCGACGGGCAAGCCGGTTCCATCCTGGGCTTGTTTGATCGGTCGCCTGCCGGCGATGTAGCCTGTGCCATCCCGCTCCCCCTCCCGGCCGCCCATTCAGTGTGTATCCTGTGGGAGGTCGGGAGGGGGAGCGGGATGGCACAGGCTTCGCGACCGTAAGGTCGCCAATCAATGGACTCGGGATGGCACAGGCTTCCTGGGAAAGCGCTCTTTCGCGCTTTCCCAGCAAACAGCCTCTTAAAACCGCCCGGTCGCCGCCCCGACGGCCACCACCACCAGAGCCAATTGCGTAATCATCGAGGTCGCCATGCCGATCGGCCGGCCCGGCTTGAAGCCCGGCTCGTCCATCCCGAACATATGCGCCAACCGGCCCAGCATGAACACCGCGCCCAGCGGCGCCAGCCATTGCCCGCCGCGCCCGGCCGCCTCGACCAACCCGAACAGGATCAGCGTGACAAAGGTCTGCTCGATGAAATTGGCCTGCGCCCGCATCCGCCGGATCAGCTGTTCATTGCCGCCATCGCCGATCGAAATCTTGTGGACGCTGCGCATTTTGCCGGCACGTATGCTCAGCCAGATGTTGATCACCGCCGCCGCTGCGGCCAGACATAATGTCGTTTGCAATACCATGGAACTCTCCCCTTCTCCGTGTTGCGCATCGCCTAACCCGGCGGCGCTTGCAACGCACGCGAAAATCGCTATAGGCCGCGCTTCGCAGTCGCCGGTGCCGTTTGGCGCTCTCGGTGGCGCAGTTTTTCCGTCTCAAGAATCTCAGGAACAGGTGCCGCAATGGCTGTCCCCAAAAGAAAAACCAGCCCGTCGCGTCGGGGCATGCGCCGCAGCCATGATGCGCTGACCGTGGATGCGTTCCACGAATGCTCGAATTGCGGTGAGCTGAAGCGGCCGCATAATCTGTGCGGTGCCTGCGGTCATTACAATGGCCGTGAGATCATCTCGGTCGGCCTGTAACCCAAACTGGGGAAGGAGCGAGGATGAGCCTGCCGCGTATCGCCATTGATGCGATGGGCGGCGATGAAGGCGTGCGCACGATGGTTTCGGGCGCAGCTCTCGCGCGGCGGCGGCATGAGGCGTTCAAGTTCCTGCTGGTCGGCGACGAGAAGCAGATCAAGTCCGCGCTCGATCATCATCCCAACCTGCGCGCCGCCACCGAAATCCTCCACGCCGATGACGTGATCAGCGGCGATGAAAAGCCCAGCCAGGCGCTGCGCCGCGCGCGCACCACCTCGATGGGCTTGGCGATCCATGCGGTGCGCGATGGCGCGGCGGGCGCGGCGGTTAGCGCGGGCAACACCGGCGCGATGATGGCCATCGCCAAGCTGGCGCTGCGCACGATGCCGGGGATTGACCGGCCGGCGCTGGCGGCGCTGCTCCCTACCTTGGGTGACAATGATCTGGTGATGCTCGATCTGGGCGCCAACACCGAATGCGATGCGCGCAATCTGGTGCAATTCGCGGTGATGGGCGCGGCCTATTCGCGGATCGCGACGGGTCTGCCGCATCCGCGTGTACGTCTGCTCAACATCGGCTCCGAGGATATCAAGGGCACCGGCAATCTGCGCGATGCCGCGGCGCAATTGAAGGGGGCGGGCGATCTGGCGATGCAGTTCGACGGCTTTATCGAGGCTGACAAATTGTGCCGGGGAGATGTCGATGTCGCGGTGACCGATGGTTTCTCGGGCAACATCGCGCTCAAGGCGGTGGAAGGTACAGCGCGTTTCGTCGGTGACCTGCTGAAACGCAGCTTTGCCAGCTCGCTGCGCTCCAAGATCGGCTTTCTGATCTCGCGCCCCGCCACCGAGCTGCTCAAGCACCATCTCGACCCCAACAACCACAATGGCGCGGTGTTCCTCGGCCTCAACGGCATCGTCGTCAAAAGCCACGGCAGCGCCAGCGTCAAGGGTGTGGCCAATGCGGTGGCGGTGACGGCGCGGCTGCTAGAGGAAAACCTGATCGAGCGGATTACCGGCGATCTGGCGCGGCTCGGCACTGGCGGCGTGCGCGGCGCAGCGGTGGCCGCGCAATGACCCGCCGTTCGGTCCTGATCGGCACCGGCTCGGCGCTGCCCAAGCGCGCCGTCTCCAATGCCGAACTGGCGGCGCAGGTCGATACCAGCGACGAATGGATCGTTGAGCGTACCGGCATCCGCAACCGCTATATCGCCGGGCCCGACGAGACCACCGGTACACTGGCCACCGCGGCCGCGCGCGCCGCCATCGCCGCCACCGGGATCGAGGCCGCATCCATAGACCTCATCGTGCTGGCCACTGCCACCCCCGACCAGACCTTTCCCGCCACTGCCACCAGTGTCCAGCACGCGCTGGGTTGCAACGGGGGCATTGCCTTTGATGTCGCGGCGGTGTGTTCGGGCTTTCTCTATGCGCTGGGCGTTGCCGATTCGATGCTGCGTTCGGGCATGGCGGGCCGTGCGCTGGTAATCGGCGCCGAGACCTTCAGCCGCATCCTGGATTGGGAGGATCGCGCCACCTGCGTCCTGTTCGGCGATGGCGCCGGCGCTGTCGTGCTGGAGGCGCGCGAGGTCGGCGACGATGACAAGGGGCCGGGCATCCTTGCCACCAAGCTGCATGCCGATGGCGCGCATGGCCCGATGCTCTATGTCGATGGCGGGGTCTCCACCACCGGCACCGTGGGCAAATTGCGCATGAAGGGCCGCGAAGTGTTCCGCCACGCGGTCACGAATCTGGCCAGCGTGCTGAACGAAGTGCTGGGCGAGGTCGGGCTGACCGCGGATGATCTCGACTGGCTGGTACCGCATCAGGCTAACGCCCGCATTCTGGAGGCGACCGCCAAAAAGCTCAGCCTGCCGGCGAGCAAGGTGGTCATCACGGTCGATCGCCACGCCAACACGTCGGCGGCGTCAGTGCCGCTGGCGCTGGACGCGGCAATCCGCGACGGGCGGATCCAGCCGGGACATCTGGTGATGCTGGAGGCGATGGGCGGCGGCTTTACTTGGGGTGCGAGCCTTATTCGTATGTGAGTCGCATTCGCCTGCAATGCAGGCTTGTGTGCAAGGTTGCATTGTGATTACATGCGGTTGCAAAAATTAGACTGTTGTTTTCGCGCGATCGGGGGGGACCTGGAAATATGCGCTCGATAAATACGCTTACCCGTGCTGATCTGGCCGAGGCGATCAATCGCAAGCTGGGGCTGTCCCGTGCCGAATCGCTGGCGATGGTCGAGGCGATCCTGGGGCATATGTCCACCGCGCTGAGCACTGGGGAGAATGTGAAGATCTCCGGCTTTGGCACGTTTTTGCTGCGCGACAAATCGGAACGGATCGGCCGCAATCCCAAGACCGGCATCGAGGTGCCGATTACCGAGCGCCGCGTGCTGACCTTTCGCGCCAGCCAGATGCTGAAAGAGCGCGTGGCCAGTAAATGAATGAAATCTCGGGGTTAAATATGCCCGAGGCGATCAACTTCACCGATGGCAAGGCGCCCGAGGCGCTGCGCACGATTGGCGAAGTGGCGGCGGCATTGGCGATCCGGGCGCATGTCCTGCGCTATTGGGAGGAGCAGTTTCCGATGCTCCGCCCGGTCAAGCGCAGCGGCGGGCGCCGCTATTACCGGCCCGAGGACGTGGCGCTGGTCCAGACCATCGACCGCCTGGTCCACCGCGATGGGCTGACGATACGCGGCGCGCGGCAATTGCTGGCAGGCAAGCAGGCGGCGCGTGGCCATGGGCACGCCCCTGCCGTGCCCCAAACCACACCGCAAAGCGATCTGCTGGCTGAGTTGCGGGCGATTCGCCACATATTGGCGGAGGGGCTGGCGGCGGAGGGGCTGGCGGCTGACGCGCTGGCAGGGGACTGATCGCTTTAGGTTTAACCGGCATGCGGGGCGCTTAATCGGCCTGCGGGCCCAAACCAGCATCCAGATCGCGCGGCCGCATCATATGCACCAGCGCGCCGCAATCTTCTGCCAGACTGGCCCAGCGCGCGATCCCCAGATGCAGCACCGCGAAGGTCGCGGTCGGGAACTTGACCTCCACGCTGTCGCGCAACGGGCTGCTGCCATCATCGGGCACCAGATCGAAGATCAGATCCTCCAGCCCCGGATTGTGGCCGACCATCAGGACCGAGTCGATCCGCTCCTCGCTCTCGCGCAGCAGGTCGAACAATGTGGCCGAGCTGGCGAGGTAAATCCGCCGGTCCCAATTGACCGCAAACGTTGCCGCCGGCGGCCGCCCCGCACCATCGCCGGCCAGCTCGATCGTCTGCGCCGAACGCGCGGCGGGGGAGGCGATGATGCGATCCCACTTTTGCCCATAATCGCGGATATGCTGCCCCATCAGCACCGCGCCCTTGCGCCCGCGCTCATTAAGAGGACGGTCGAAATCGCGCGCACGCTGATCCTGCCAATCCGATTTGGCGTGGCGAAACAAGCCCAAAACCTTCATCGCCACGCCAATTCGACCAGCGAGATCGCGCCTTCGGGGCAGGCGGCGACGCACAGGCCGCATGCTTGATACAGGCCGGCATGCGGGGCGTAGGCGCGCTTTGCCTTGACTGATGTGGTGCGTATGGCGGGGGTCAGCATGCCGCGATTTCATGCATCATTGCGCGCCATAATCAAGCTTTGCCGCGCCAATTCCCGCGCCGACCCCGACCCCAACCCGTGCCATTGCCTCCTCCAACGTCACGCGGTGGATCGGCGTTCCTTCGGGAAATGCGCTGAGCAGGCGCGAAGGAAACGCGGCGGAAAGCACCACGAAATGCCCGTGATCGCCGCTCCCCCGGATCAGCCGGCCAAACGCCTGGGCCAGCCGCGCGCGGATGATCCGGTCGTCATAGGCGGCCCCGCCGGCGGCATGCGCCATCCGCCGCGCGCGGTGCAGGATGCCGGGCTTGGGCCACGGCACCTGCTCCAGCACCACCAGCCGCAGCGAATGCCCCGGCACATCCACCCCATCGCGCAGCGCATCGGTGCCGAGCAGCGACGAGCGCGGATCGTCGCGGAAAATATCCACCAGCGTGCCGGTGTCGATCGGATCGACATGCTGGGCGTATAAAGGCAGGCCCAGCCGCGCCATCCGGTCCGCGATCCGGCCATGCACCGCGCGCAGCCGCCGGATCGCGGTAAACAGCCCCAATGCGCCGCCTCCCGACGCCTCGATCAGCCGGGCATAAGCCCCCGCCAGTGCCGGAATATCGCCGCGCGGCACATCGGTGACGATCAGTACCTCGGCCTGTCTGGCATAGTCGAACGGGCTGTCGAACCCCGCCAGCTGCGGCGCAATCTCCAGATGCGCGGCGCCGGAGCGGTCTATCGCCGATTGCCAGCCGTCCGAATGCGCCCGGTCGCGCAACGTCGCGCTGGTTATCATCACGCCATGCGCCGGGGCCAGCACCGCCTCGGCAAAGGGCTGCATCGGGTCGAGCCAGCGGCGGTGAACGCCGATGTCATACTCGCGCGCCTCCACCCGCTGCACCGCCAGCCAGTCGACGAAACGCGGGTCCTGCACGCCGCCGAGGCGCCCCAGCAGAGCCTCCCACGCGGCGATCAGCTCGGTGCGCCAGCCCAGCGCATGCCGCGCGCCCTCGATCCGCGCGCGGCCGGCGCCATCGAGCCAGTCGGGCGGTTCGGCCAGCAAGCCCTCCAGCCGCAGCCCCAGCTTGAGCAATGGCGCGCGCAAATCAGCCAAGGCCGCCTCTGCCGCGCCCGCCCGTTCGATAAAATCGCCGGTCAACCCGGCGGCCTCGGTCTCCAAGCCATAGCCGGCTTCGGCCCCGCCGCTCTCATCGCGCGCATAGACCGCCCCGCGCACCGCCGCGAGCAGATCCTCGATCGGTCCCGAGGGCGCATTATCGCCCAATCGTTGCAGCCAGCCGTCGCTGGGCAAAGCCTCCGCCGCCGCAATCGCCGCCGCAATCGCCTTGGCGCCCACCTCATCGGAGGACGCGACATCAGCCAGCCGAGCCGCGAGCCCGCGCCTGCGCCCGCGCGACCCCTTCTCCGGCCCCATGACCCAGCGGCGCAATTCGATCGCCTCGGCCCCGGTCAGATCGGCGGCAAACGTGGAATCGGCGGCTTCAAAGACATGATGGCCCTCGTCGAAGATGATCCGCGTTGGCCGGGGCGCCGCATCGCGGCCTCGCGCGGCGTTCACCATCACCAGCGCATGATTGGCGATCACCAGTTCGGCCCCGGCGCTGGCCCGCGCGCCGCGCTCGATGAAGCATTTGCGGAAATGCGGGCATCCGGCATAGACGCATTCGCCGCGCCGGTCGGTCAGCGCCGCGATGCCGCGCCCGCGAAACAGCGTGCCGAGCCAGCCGGGCAAATCGCCGCCGATCATGTCGCCGTCCTGGCTATATGCTGCCCAGCGCGCCACCAATTGCGCCAGAATGGCGGCGCGCCCGGCGAACCCACCCTGCAGCGCATCCTCCAGATTGAGCAGGCACAGGTAATTCTCCCGCCCTTTGCGGACTACGACGCGCGGTTGCGGGGCGCGCGCGCGGCCCTCAAGGGGCGGGGTAGGGCGGGGGGTGTCACCAAACGCGCGTGCGCTTTCGCGCCGCAATTGCCGCTGCAACGCCTTGGTATAGGTCGACACCCAGACCGTACCGCCTGATTGCTGGGCCCATAGCGAGGCTGGCGCGAGATAGCCCAGCGTCTTGCCGGTCCCCGTGCCGGCCTCGGCGAGCAGCACGTGCGGCGCGCGGTGCGACGCGCGCGGGGCGAACACTTTGGCGGCGGCCTGCGCATAGTCGCGCTGGCCGGTGCGAGGCTCGGCGGCGGCGCCGGTGATCTGGGTCAGCCGCGCCGCCACCGCATCGGGGGCCAGCGTGATCTGCGCCGGGGCAGCGTGCTCGCCCGCCTCCTCCCACTCGGGCAGTTTGGAAAACAGCCAGCGCTCTGCGCGCGCCGGCTTGGCAATGCGCGGGTTCAACAGCGGTGTCCATGGCCAGCGCAGCCGGGTCAGCGCTTGCAGGCTGGTCCACGCGCCCTCACGCTCGGCCCAGGCGTCGCTTTCGCAATGTGCCAGTAGCGCGCCAGCCGCCGCCTGAAGGAATACCGGCACCGCCCCATCACCCGCAGGCTCGGCCAGACCCAGCGCATGCGCCAGGCCCTTGGGCGTCGGCACGACAAACCGCGCCGGATGCACAAAGGCGAACACCTCCAGCAGATCGAGCCCCGACAGATCGGGATAACCCAGCCGGCTTGCGACCAATGGCGCGCCCAGCAGCAATAATGGTGTATCGGCGGCCGCAACGATCGCCTCGCCCTTGGCCGCGGCGCGCGTTTGCCCTTGCGCATCGGCCAGCCAGCATCCGCCATGGCTGGCATGAAGCGCGGGGAGGGGAAGGCTAGGACTCACCCGCCCGCGATTACCCCATCGTCAGCGTGGCGGCATCAAAAAACCGCGCCCGGCTGGATCGATCGGCGCCCGATCACTAGCGGATTGATTTTGACATTCGAGTCCCGCTTGCGGCAAAGGGTGCTTTCGAATGTCAAAATCATAAAATCCACTCGAAACAATGTAATATCTAGTGGTTCTTATGTTTTTGCGACATTTGCCTCTGCCCTTGCCGAAAGGGATGCAAATGTCGGAACCGAACCACTAGGCTTCCTGCTGCGCCAGCTTGCGGCGGAGGCCGGGGATCAGGAACAGGTCGGCGAACAACCAGATGATTCCGAAAATCAGCAAGATTCCCCCAACGACCGGCATCCGCAAGCCCAACAGCACGCCGGCGCCAACAAAGCAGCCCAGTTGTTTGAGCCCCGACTGCCACGCGCCGAGATAGATCCGGTGCGCCCCGAAAACGCCAACGAAATACCACAGCAGATAGGCCACGATCAGCGATTTCTGGGATTCCTCGGCATGGAAATGCGATGCGGGCCTTGCCTTGCGCACCGCCGCTTCGATCTCGTCGGGGGAGAGCGGGCGGGCGCGAACGCCGTTCTGGGGCAGTAGCGCAGCGGGGCGGGGCGGGGCGCCAAAGCCGGCGGGCGCCATACTGCTGCCAACGGCGACACCTTTTCGCCCAAAACCTTGATGCTGCATTCAAGTCCCCGTTACCGCACTGTATTGATCAAATATAGCGCCTGACATTACGGTAATTTCGTAAACATTACTTCAAGACGAGCCAGCGGCTCCGCGATCCGCCGCCAGCCAAGCCGCTTGCGCATTGCCGGCAAAGCCGCGAAAGAGCGCGCCATGACCGATCAAGCTATCTCCGATGCCGCCCTGACCGCCGCCGCGCAAACCTCCAAAGCGTGGCCCTTCGAGGAGGCGCGCCGGCTGCTCAAGCGCTATCCGCAGGGCAAGCCCGGGGGCGCCGCGATGGTGTTCGAAACCGGCTATGGCCCGTCCGGCCTGCCGCATATCGGCACGTTTCAGGAGGTGTTGCGCACCACGCTGGTCCGCCGCGCCTATGAGGTGCTGTCGGGCGGCGCGCCAACCCGGCTGATCGCGTTCAGCGACGATATGGACGGCTTGCGCAAAGTGCCCGACAATCTGCCCAATGCCGCGATGCTGACCGGGCATATTGGCCAGCCGCTGAGCCGGATCCCCGATCCGTTCGGCACCCATGCCAGCTTCGCGCATCATAACAATGCGTTGCTGCGCGAGTTTCTCGACCGTTTCGGCTTTGACTACGAATTCATCGCCGCCTCCGACCGCTACAATACGGGCGGGTTTGATGAGGCTTTGCGCGGCGTGTTGCGCAATTTCGACGCGATCATGGCGATCATGCTGCCGACCCTGCGTGAGGAGCGGCGGCGGACCTATTCGCCGGTGCTGCCGATCTCGCCCACCACGGGCCATGTGTTGCAGGTGCCGGTGCGCGTGGTCGATGCCGAGGCCGGGCTGATCGCCTTCGAGGACCCCGACGAATCCGGGGGCAAGACCGTTGAGCACTGCATCTTCGGCGGCGGTGCCAAGCTGCAATGGAAGGTCGATTGGGCGATGCGCTGGGTCGCGCTGGGCGTCGATTACGAGATGTGCGGCAAGGACCTGACTGACAGCGTGACGCAAAGCGGCAGAATCGCGTCCGTGCTGGGCGGGCGCCGGCCCGAGGGCATGATCTATGAGCTGTTCCTCGACGAGAACGGCGAAAAGATCAGCAAATCCAAAGGTAACGGCCTGACTATCGACCAGTGGTTGACCTATGGGAGCGAGGAAAGCCTGGGCTTTTATCTCTATCGCGAACCCAAGAGCGCCAAGCAATTGCATGTCGGCGTGGTGCCGCGCGCGGTCGACGAATATTGGCAATTCCGCGAGAAACTGCCGACCCAGCCGGTGGAGCAACAGCTCGGCAATCCGGTGTGGCATCTGCTGCGCGCCAATGGCGGGGTTGCGGGCGGGCAGGGGTCTCTGCCGGTGACATACGGCCTGTTGCTCAATCTGGTCGGGGTGCTGGGCGCCCATGCCAGCCGGGCGCAAGTGTGGTCCTATCTCGCCAATTATGTCGCCGATGCCGACCCCGCTGCGCATCCCGCGCTCGATAGTCTGGTGACCAGCGCGCTGGCGTATAATCGGGATTTCGTGGCGCCGACGCTGCATCACCGCAAGCCGCAGCCCCATGAGGCGGGGGCGCTGGCAGCGCTCGACGCGGCTTTGGCGCAGCGTCCCGATGCGGGCAGCGATGAGTTGCAAACGCTGGTTTACGAGATCGGCAAGGATGAGGCGCATGGCTTTGCAAACCTGCGCGATTGGTTCAAGGCGCTGTATGAGACGCTGCTGGGATCATCGCAGGGGCCGCGCATGGGCAGCTTCATCGCGCTCTACGGCATTGCCGGCACCCGCCAGCTGATTGCCGAGGCTTTGACAGATTAGCCCCAGGGCCGGGTCCGATACCATTTGGTGATGATATATTTCACCCCGGCCACCACCGGCTCCCCGGCATGGGCGGTGGCTTCATTGGGGGTTCCGTCCGGGCTGGCGTTGTTCCATGCCAGCAGCGCGCCCTGCTGCGGGGTGATCGTCGCGCCCAGTCGGGGAAACACCGTCGCGCCGCCCGCCGCCACATCGTTGAGGTAGATCATCGCGGTCCAGCTGCGTTGCCCGCCGCGTTTGCGTTCGCCGGGCCAATACGGCGCGGCGGTGTAGAACCAGTCATGGTGGGCGCGAAATTCCTGCCCCGGTTGATAGCGCTGTCCCTGAACCGCTTCGCCAAACGTCGCATCGATGCCCAGCAGATCGTCGATCCGCCGCTCGATCATCGCCACAAAGCTGTCCGCTCGGTCGACATCGCCCGACCATGAGGTGCGATGCCGGGTTTTCGCCGTGTCATAGGTCGCGGAAGGCTGGGCCACGGCATCGACCAGCCCGATAAAGCGCGCGCATTCATCGCCGCTGAGAAAAGCGCCCACCGCGAAAAGTTCGGCGCCATTGACCGCGATTGTATGCACGCTGGGGTCCGCCGCCAGCCGCGCGCGGACCGTAACTCCCAAGCGTTCGAGCGCGAGGCGGTCGGCGACAGGAGGGGCGGCGGGGGCGGCGGCGGTCATGCGCGCGTTCTGGGCAATCGTCGGCGTGCGCGCAACCCATGCGCCCGGCAAAAAGAAGCCCCGCCGGCGAGGGGGCCGGCGGGGCAGGTTTGCTTACGGTCCACGGCAAGCATTCGGGGGCGGTGCCTACCAGAAGAAACCGTAGATCACGTCTACAACCTGACCATTGTACGTATCGACAAGCAGGACATCGTTGTAATACCTAACCCAGCGATACGGGCCCTCGGCCGGGGGCAGGTGGTACTGCCACGGGTCATAGATCCAGTAGGACTGGCCCCAGAACAGCGAGTCCAGCTCGTAGCCGATGCCGATCCGGCTGTATTGATAGTCGCGATACGGCGCGTAATAGCGGCCGATGTGAAAGGCGCCGCGGTTGCCGTCGCGATAGCCGTGCCAGTCGTACTGCGCATTGTTGCGCCAGCCGCTGTTCCATTGGCGGTCATCGTGGCGGCCCTGATTCCACTGGCCGTGGTCGTCATGGCCCTGATTCCACTGGCCGTGGTCGTCGTGGCCCTGATTGAATTGCCGGGGATCGCGGCCGTTGCCATGGTCACCGCCCTGCCAATTGCCGCGATTGGTCGATTGGTGGTCGTTGCCCGGATAGGCCTGATTGGCCGCTCCGCCACGATATTGGGCGCCGTACTGGGTCCCGCGATATTGCGCGCCGTATTGGCCGGCGTTCTGGGACACGGGCGCGGTCCGGGCGGCCTGCTGGACAGCGGCCTGCTGCTGGGCGGCATATTGCGCGTTGCGAGCCTGTTGCTGGCCATAAGCATCGTAATTGCCGCCTTGGTGAGGTTGTGCCAGGTTGGGCATCGGCGCGCGATATTGCGGCTGGGCACCGGCGTTACCACCCTGCCAGGCATGCTCACCGCCGCGATATTGCTGCTGCGGCTGTTGCATCGGTTGCGGCGCGTGTTGCTGCGGCTGGGGTGCGGCGCGCTGCTGGGGCGCCGCTGCCTGCTGCTGATCACGCTCGCCGCGATGGTCCTGCGCCTGCGCGGCAGAGGACAGCGTTACTGCCAGCGCCGCCGCCATTGCGGCGGTGCTGGCCGATTTGATAAAGGAAGCAATGGCCATCGCCTGTCTCCGTATTCCCGCCGCGCAAGATCGCGGGGGGGAAGCCGCGCGGGGGCTGGAGGAATTCCAGCTGCCGGCGTTGATGTGGGATTAGGCGTGCCGCGCTGACTGGATGCTTAACCGGATTATGGCTTTTCGTTAATGTTGATGGCGGTTTTAATGAACATCTACCGCGTCAGCTTCTTGTACGCCAAGCGCGTCGGACGGTCCGCCGCATCGCCCAAACGGCGGCGCTTGTCCTCCTCATAGGCACCGAAATTGCCCTCGAACCACTCGACATGGCTGTCACCCTCGAAGGCCAGAATATGCGTCGCGAGGCGATCCAGGAAGAAGCGGTCATGGCTGATCACCACCGCGCAACCCGCGAAATTCTCAATCGCATCTTCCAGCGCGCGCAGGGTTTCCACGTCCAGATCATTGGTTGGCTCATCGAGCAACAACACATTGCCCCCAGTTTTCAGCATCTTGGCCATATGCACCCGGTTGCGCTCACCGCCGGACAGCTTGCCGACGTTCTTCTGCTGATCCTGCCCTTTGAAATTGAACGCGCCGACATAGGCCCGCGTGCTCATGTCCTGCTTGTTGACCTTCATGTAATCGAGCCCGTCGGAGATTTCCTGCCAGACGTTGTTGCTCGCCTCCAGCTGATCGCGGCTCTGATCCACGTAACCCAGCCGCACCGTCTGGCCGATCACCAGCTCGCCCGAATCGGGCTTTTCCTGGCCTGTTATCAGCTTGAACAGCGTGGATTTCCCCGCGCCATTCGGCCCGATCACGCCCACGATCCCCCCCGGCGGCAGCAGAAAGTTCAAATCCTCGAACAGCAATTTGTCGCCATAGGCCTTGGACAGCCCCTTGGCCTCGATCACCTGACTGCCCAAGCGTTCTGGCACCTGGATAACAATCTGCGCCTTGTTGAGCGGGCGGTTTTCGGTCGATTCGACCAACTGATCGAACGCCTTGATGCGCGCCTTGCTCTTGGTCTGCCGGGCCTTGGGGGTCTGGCGAATCCACTCCAGCTCGTCGCGGATGGCCTTTTGCCGGCCCTCATCCTCGCGCCCTTCCTGATCGAGCCGCTTGGCCTTCTTGTCCAGATAGGTCGTGTAATTGCCCTCGTAAGGAAAATATTTCCCGCGATCCAGTTCCAGAATCCACCCCACCACATTGTCGAGGAAATAGCGGTCATGGGTGATCATCAGCACCGCGCCGGCATATTCCTTGAGGTGGTTTTCCAGCCATTCGACGCTTTCGGCATCCAAGTGGTTGGTCGGCTCATCGAGCAGCAGGATGCCCGGCTTCTGGATCAACAGCCGGGTCAGCGCGATCCGCCGCTTCTCACCGCCCGACAGGTTTTCGACCGGCCAGTCCCCCGGAGGACAGCGCAGGGCCTCCATCGCGATCTCCAGCTGGTTATCCAGCGTCCAGCCATCAACCGCGTCGATCTTTTCCTGAAGCGTCCCCATCTCGTCCATCAGCGCGTCGAAATCGGCGTCCTCAGGCGGGTCGGCCATCAAATTGCTGATTTCGTTGAAGCGGTCGACGAGATCGGCGGTCTCGCGTGCGCCATCCTTGACGTTTTCGAGCACGTTCTTGGAATTATCGAGCTGAGGTTCCTGCGCCAGATAGCCGACGGTGATATTCTCACCCGGCCATGCCTCGCCCGAAAATTCGGTGTCGAGCCCGGCCATGATCTTGATCAGCGTGGATTTGCCCGCACCATTCGGCCCGACGATACCGATCTTGGAGCCCTGATAAAATTGCAGGCTGATGTTGCTGAGCACCGGCTTGGGGGCGCCGGGGAAGGTCTTGGTCATGTCCTTCATGACAAAGGCGTATTGCGCGGCCACTGGGCGTACTCCAAGGGTGGGAATGGGTTGCGGCGGCCCTTACAGGCTGCGCGCGGGGCCGGCAAGCGGCCTCAATTCAGGCGCAGGCGCTCGGCAAAGGGCACCGGGATCGCCTCGCCCCGGATCGCCTCAGCCAATTGCCAGAACGCCCTCGGCAACAGCGCAAAGCCCACAAAATAACTGGGCAGCACGATCGCCCCCCAGTAAAACGTGTCAGCCCGCGAAAACAGCGCGATCATCGCCGCATAGCCCAGCCACAGCGCCACGCAAAACAACCCGGCCCGCCCGGTCAGCGCCGCCCAGCCGAACAGCGGCAGCATCGCCGCCAGCATCGCAATCGGACGCGGCAGCGGCTGCAAGGTCGACGTGAAGATCACCGCCTTCAGAAACGCTGAGAACCCTTGCACCGCGTGCCAACCCGGCGAATCGATGTCACCGGGGCGGATCTCGGCGGCTACGTAATGCGCGTGAATGCCCATATATACGCCGAATACCGCCAGCACCGCCACCCACGTCGCCGCCTGCCGCCACTGCCGCTCATACAGCGCGAACGCCAGCGCCAGCAGCACGAAAGGCGCGGTCAGCTCGCGGATCATCAGGCCCGCCGCCGCCGCCAGCACGATCCATCCCCATTTCTGCGGCCAGCCCACCACGCCGGCCAGCGCGATCGCAATGCACAGCCCGCCCCAATATTCGTGGAGCGCCATCAGCCCGGTGCTGGAGACCATGCCTGCGCCGCTGCCCACTCCCACCGCCGCCAGCACCCGCTCGGTCCAGTGCAATCGGTCCTCGGTGGCGACGACCCAGGCCATCGTGGCGATGAACGCCAGCACATAGGCGACCTTCTGCACCCCGCCCCAGCCGATCGCAGCCGCCATCTCGGCCAGCGTGGGCAGGCGCATCGTGAAGAACGGCTTCAGCGGATAGTGATGCGCGCGGTGCATCTCGGCGGCGGCGCGGTGGTACGGCTCACCGGCGGCGACCTTGGCCGCGATGTCGTGATACAGATGGACGTCGGTATAGCCGCCCTTCTTCGCCACCTTGATCGGCGGCGGCTGGGTGGTCAGGCACCAGACGCTGAGCGCCAGCAGCAGCAGGGCGAACAGGATCGCGGCGGGGCGGGGCAGGCGGGCAAGCATCGCCGCCCCTTTTGGCCAAAGCATCCCGCCATGCAAGCGCCGATCGCGCATCGCCGGGGGCTTGGACGGGGCGAGGCGGGCGCCGCCACAAGCCGCGTGCCCGCGCACGGCCCGGCTTGCGACCTTCGGCATCGAACAAGGGAGGGGCCAGCCTGTGCAGATGTCCGCCGCCGATCAGCCGACCGCTACCAGCATGGGTATCCCGATCGAGGATATCACCTCGGCGGAATGCATGGAGAAACTGCTCGGCGTGCCAGAAGCGGCGGTTTTTCGCATCGAACAGGCCGCCGCGCGCAAAGCGGGGCGCTATCTCGGGCTGGGCATCGCCTCTGTCGAGCCCACCGGATCGGCGGGCAGCATCAGAACGATGACCGGCGAGCAGGCGCCGCTGCTCAACGCCAGTGTGGATGCCATCACCATCGAAAGCGGCAAGGTGAATGTCGCCGGCGCCCCCGAGATGGGCCGCTCGCTGGCGCCATCGCCGACATCGCCTATGGCGAGCCGACCCGCCTGCCGCCCTGTCCGCTGGCAAGCAGCGATGCCCTGCGCCCCGGCGATAATGCGCGACAAAAAGCGTTCGCGGATCGGTGCCGGCGGCTCTATTCAGACCGCTTGCCAAAGCAGGGCCAAAACAGGAGCGCCATTTTGCCTGAAGCCGATTATGCGATCGATACGCTGGTGGTCGGGGCCGGGGCGGTGGGGCTGGCCTGCGCCCGCGCGTTGGCGGTGGCCGGACGCGAGGTGCTGGTGCTGGAGGCGGGGCCGCGCATCGGCGACGGCATATCGGCACGCAATTCGGAGGTGCTGCATGCGGGCATCTATTATGCCAGCGGGTCGTTGAAGGCGCGGCTGTGCGTCGCGGGCAACCGCCTGATCCGCGACTATTGCGCCGAGCGCGCCGTGGCGCTCGATCCCTGCGGCAAGCTGGTGGTGGCCACCGAGACTGGCGAAATTCCTCGGCTGGAAGCGATTGCGGCACAGGGCACGGCCAATGCCGTGCCCGATATGGTGATGCTGACCGGGGCCGAGGCGCGGTCAAGGGAACCCGCCCTGCGCGCCGCCGCTGCGCTGGCCTGCGGCACCAGCGCGGTGTTTGACAGCCACGGCTACCTCGCCGCGATGGAGGGCGATATCACCGATGCCGGGGGCAGCATCGCGCTGAACGCGCCCTATGTGCGCGCGCGGGCGGTGCCCGATGGCTTCCATGTCACGGTCGGCGGTGCCGATCCCGCGACCATATCCTGCGGCCATCTGGTGCTGGCAGCAGGGTTGGGGGCGCAGACGGCCGCGCTGGCGCTGGAGGGTTTTCCGCCCGATCTGGTGCCAGAGCGGCATCTGGCCAAGGGCAATTACTTCACGCTGACCGGGCCTGCGCCGTTCCGCCGGCTGATCTATCCGCTGCCGGTCCACGGCTCGCTGGGCGCACATTATCGCCGAGACATCGGCGGGGTCGCGCATTTCGGGCCAGATATCGAGTGGGTCAGCGCCGAGGATTACACCGTCGACCCCGCCCGGCGCGCCGCTTTCGCGGCGCAGATCCGCGCCTATTGGCCCGGCGTCGACGAGGCTGCGCTGGTGCCCGATTACGCCGGCATCCGCCCCAAGATCCACGGGCCAGGTCAGACGCAGGGCGATTTCGCGATCCTGTTCGACGACACGCACCGCCTGCCCGGTCTGGCCGCATTGTTCGGGATCGAAAGCCCCGGGCTCACATCGTCAATGGCGATCGGCTGCTATGTGGCGGAGCGTTTGTTGCGAAACGGCTGATGATGCGCATTGTCTGACGCGCGATGCGGATGCGCTAGTGGATTGATTTTGACATTCGAGTCCCGCTTGCGGCAAAGGGTGCTTTCGAATGTCAAAATCATAAAATCCACTAGAAACTATATAATATCTGGTGGTTCTTATGTTTTTGCGACATTTGCCTCTGCCCTTGCCCAAAGTGATGCAAATGTCGGAACCGAACCACTAGGTCCGAGGGGTCGACGCCCCGCCCGCCGGGGGGCGGCTGGGCGGGGCGGACCCTTCTGCTGGCCGGTCAGTCGGCCAGTTCGGGCTCGGGCGCCAGCGATGCCGCCGGCGTAACCTGCATTCCCAGTGCCGCTGCCACGCCAGCGCCATAGGCCGGGTCGCAACGGGTGCAATTGTCTATATGCCGCTGCTTGATGAAGGCGGGGGCATCGCCCATCGCGCGCGCGGTATTCTCGAACAGCAGCTTTTGCTTTGCGGCGTCCATCAGATGGAACAGCGCGCGCGGCTGGGTAAAGTAATCGTCATCATCCTCGCGGAAGTTCCAGAAATCGGCGGCGCCGGTCAGCTTGAGCGGCGGCTCCCGAAACTCCGGTTGATCGATCCACTGACCGAAGGAATTGGGCTGGTAATGCGGCAAACCGCCGTAATTGCCATCCATCCGCCCGGCACCGTCGCGGTGGTTGCTCATCACCGGACAACGCGGCGCATTCACCGGGATCTGGTGATGGTTGACCCCCAGACGATAGCGCTGCGCATCCGAATAGGCGAACAACCGCGCCTGCAACATCTTGTCGGGCGATACCGAGATTCCGGGCACCAGATTGTTCGGTGCAAATGCAGCCTGTTCGACATCCTGAAAGAAGTTCGCTGGATTGCGATTGAGCTCGAACTCACCAACCTCGATCAGCGGATAATCGGCCTTGTACCAAACCTTGGTGAGGTCGAACGGGTGGAAGCGGTAGGTCTCGGCCTCGGCCTCGGGCATCACCTGGATGAACATTTTCCACTTGGGGAAATTACCCGCTTCGATCGCATCATACAGGTCCTTTTGATGGCTCTCACGGTCTTTGCCGACCACATCCGCCGCCTCGGCATCGCTGAGGTTTTCGATGCCCTGCATCGAAGTAAAATGGAATTTCACCCAAAAACGCTCACCGGCATCATTGTAGAAGCTGTAGGTGTGGCTGCCAAAGCCGTGCATGTGGCGATAGGACGTCGGGATGCCGCGATCGGACATCACGATCGTCACCTGATGCAAAGCCTCGGGCAGCAGCGTCCAGAAATCCCAATTGTTGGTGGCGCTGCGCATATTGGTGCGCGGATCGCGCTTCACCGCCTTGTTGAGATCGGCGAATTTGCGCGGGTCGCGCAGGAAGAACACCGGGGTGTTATTGCCCACCATGTCCCAATTGCCCTGCTCGGTATAGAATTTCAGCGCAAAGCCGCGAATATCGCGCTCGGCGTCGGCGGCGCCGCGCTCTCCGGCGACGGTGGTGAAGCGCGCGAACATCTCGGTCTGCTTGCCGATGGTCGAAAGGAACGCTGCGCTGGTATAGCGGCTGACATCGCCGGTGACGGTAAAGGTGCCGAACGCGCCCGAGCCCTTGGCGTGCATCCGTCGTTCCGGAATAACCTCGCGGTTGAGGTTGGCCAGCTTCTCGATCAGCCACACATCCTGCATCAGCAGCGGCCCGCGCGGGCCGGCGGTCAGGCTGTTCTGATTGTCCACCACCGGCGCGCCAAATGCGGTGGTCAAGTGCGAAACCGGGCACTTGCCGTGCGGTGCGATGTCTTCAGGCATGCTCGATGTTCCAATGCATTGAACGCCAGAGCGTCATTGCTCTGGTGAAATGCCTGTGGGCCCGGTTGGTTCCACTGTAAAACCGATTAAAATCGTTGATGTGATCGTAAAAAACGATTGAGTGATTTCGCCGCGGCAGTTTTGCGTTTGAATTTGCGCGGGCCAGCCGCCAAGACATGCGAATGCCAGAGGCTGCCATCCGCATCGCCGCGCTATATCAGTTCGCAGCTATCGCCGATCCGGCGGTGCTGCGTGAACCGTTGTTACGGGCATGCCGCGCCGCCGGGGTGCGGGGTACGCTGCTGCTGGCCGCGGAGGGGATCAACGGCACCATCGCTGGCAGCCCGGCGGGGATCGACGCCGTGCTTGGGGCGATCCGAGCGCTGCCCGGTTGCGCGGGGGTGGAGGTCAAGTTTGCCGCCGCCGCCATCCAGCCGTTCCACCGGATGAAGGTGCGGGTCAAGCCCGAGATCGTCACCATGGGGATGCCCGATCTCGATCCGCTGGCCGCAACCGGCACCTATATCGGGGCGGCGGGCTGGAACGCGCTGATCGCCGAGCCGGGCACCATCCTGATCGACACGCGCAATGATTACGAGGTCGCGGTGGGAAGTTTTGCGGGCGCCATCAACCCCGCCACCGCCAGCTTTCGCGATTTCCCTACATGGTTCCGGGCTGAGCGCGCCCGTCTGCTGGGTGAGCGGGCGCAGCCCAGGGTTGCGATGTTCTGCACCGGCGGCATCCGCTGCGAAAAGGCCACCGCTTTCCTCAAATCGGAGGGGGTGGCGGATGTGTTCCACCTGCAAGGCGGCATCCTCAAATACCTCGAAACCATGCCCGCCGAGGATAGCCGCTGGCACGGCGAATGTTTCGTATTCGACGCGCGCGTTACGGTCGGCCATGGGTTGGTGCCGGGCAGCCACAGCCTGTGCCACGCCTGCCGCCGCCCGGTCAGCGCCGAGGGACGCGCCTCGCCGCTCTATGAGGACGGAGTGAGCTGCGCCGCCTGCCACAGCGCCCGCAGCGAGGCCCAGCGCGCCCGCTATCGCGAACGCCACAGGCAGGAGGCGCTGGCCACGGCGCGCGGCGAAGCGCATGTCGGTGCGGTGATGGGCGAGGACAGCTGATGCATCTGCGCGATTTCGACCATGCCGTATTCCTGCGCGACCACTGGCAGCAGCGTCCGCTGCTGATCCGCAACCCGTGGGCGGAGTGGCGCAACCCGTTCACCCCCGATGAGCTGGCCGGTCTGGCCTGCGAGGATGGCATCGAATCGCGCCTGGTCCACCAGCCCGCCCGCGCCGCGCGCCGGCTGGAGAATGGTCCGTTCGGCGAGCGGCGCTTCGCGAAACTGGGCAAGAAACCATGGACCTTGCTGGTTCAGGCGGTCGACCAGCATGTGCCCGAGGTCGCCGCGCTGATCGAAGCCTTCCGCTTCATCCCCAATTGGCGGATCGACGATGTGATGGTCAGCGTGGCGGGCGATGGCGGCGGGGTGGGGCCGCATTTCGATCAGTATGACGTGTTTCTGATCCAAGGGCTCGGCCGCCGCCGCTGGCAGGTCGGCGCACGCTGCGACGCCGATACGCCGATGCTGGAGCATGACGAATTGCGGCTGCTGGCGGACTTCGTGCCGACCGAGGAATGGGTGCTGGAGCCGGGTGACATGCTCTATGTCCCGCCGCGTTTCGCGCATGATGGCGTCGCGCTGGGCGAAGATTGCATGACCTATTCGGTGGGCTTCCGCGCGCCGTCGCGGGGCGAATTGCTCGGCGCATGGGCCGATGCGGCGGCAGCGGGGCTGAGCGATGATGACCGGTATGAGGATCGGTTAGCGGCCAGCGCAATGCCCGCCAACCCCGGCGAAATAACGCCCGAGGCGCTGGCCGCGTTGCATGCGATGGTCAGCGCGGCGCTGGCCGACCGCAAGCAATTCGCGCGGTGGTTCGGCGGCTTTGCGACCACCCCCAAATATCCCGAGATCGACTGGGCAAGCGAAGAGCCGGTTGGCGCGCAGAATGTTGCGGACTGGCTGGCGCAAGGCGCAAAGTTCGAACGCAACCCCGCCAGCCGCTTTGCCTTCATCCGCGATGGGGACGGCATGATGCTGTTCGTCGATGGGCAGTGCCACCGCTGCGACAGCCCAACCACCGCCGCCTTTGCCGAACATTTATGCGCGCATGGCAGCTTTGAAGGCGGGCCGGACATGGCCAAATCGGCGGAGGTTCTGGCCCTGCTGGCCGAGCTGCTCACCGCCGGCAGCGTCGGCTTCGGCGAAACCTGAGCAAGTTTCACAACACCGCGTCAACCGCACGCCACTGCCCGCTCGCCAACCCGGCGAGGCTCCACGGTCCGACCTGCCAGCGCACCAGCCGCAGCGTCGGATGCCCCACCGCAGCGGTCATCCGCCGCACCTGCCGGTTGCGGCCCTCACGGATGGTCAGCTCGATCCAGCAATCGGCCACGCTCTTGCGAAAGCGCACCGGCGGATCGCGCGGCCATAGCGCGGGGGGATCGATGCGGCGCGCCTCGGCGGGGCGGGTGATGCCATCGCTCAGCGGCACGCCCTCGCACAGCATCGCCAGCGCCGCCGCATCGGGCTCACCCTCGACCTGAACCAGATAGATCTTGGCCAGCTTGAAGCGCGGATCGGCGATGCGCGCCTGCAAGCGGCCATCATCCGTCAGCAACAACAAGCCCTCGCTGTCCCGATCGAGCCGCCCGGCGGGATAGACGCCCGAAACCGCTATATGCGCCGCCAAAGTCGCCCCGTCGCCGCTGAATTGCGACAGCACACCCCACGGCTTGTTGAACAGGATCAGCCGGGGTTTCACGGGATCAGAATCGTCGATCCCGTGGTCTGCCGCGCTGCCAGATCGGCGTGCGCGCGCGCCGCCTCGGTCAGCGGATAGGTCTGGCCGATGGTGACCCCCAGCACGCCCCGCCGCAGCAAATCGAATACCCGCGCCGCGCCCGCCTTTGCCTCGACCGGGTCGCGGTAGTAATCGAACAGCGTCGGCCGTGTGACGAAAACCGAACCCGCCGCGACCAGCGAAGCCAGTGCCACCCCCTCGACCGGGCCGCTGGCGCTGCCAAAGCTGACGATCAGGCCGCGCCGGCGCGTGGCGGCGAGCGAGGTCGGCCATGTCGCGGCGCCGACCCCGTCGAAGCTGACCGCCACCCCGGCGCCGCCGGTCAGGTCGCGGACCGTGGCGGCGATGGCGCCGCTGCCGGCATCGAGTACGTGATCAGCGCCAGCCTGCCGCGCCGCTTGGGCCTTGGCCGCCGACCCGGCGGTGCCGATCACGACCGCGCCGATATGCTTCAGCCACTGCACCAGCAGCAGCCCGACCCCGCCGGCGGCAGCATGGACCAGCACCGGCCAGCCGGGCTGAACCTTGGCGCAGCGCTCTACCAGAAATTCGGCGGTGCAGCCCTTGAGCAGGGTCGCCGCCGCCGTCTGGTCGCTGACCCCGTCGGGGATGGGCAGCACTTGCGCGGCGGGGACATCCCATGCGGTGGCATAGGCGCCCAGCGCAGGTCCCAGCGTGCCGACCCGCATGCCGGGGGCAAAGCCGGTAACGCCGTCGCCCACCGCCTCGATCACCCCGGCGCATTCCATGCCAATGCCGCCGTTCAGCGCGCCCGGATAAGCCCCGGTGCGGTAATAGATGTCGATGAAGTTCAGCCCGACCGCTGTGTTGCGCATGCGGACCATACCCGGTGCTGGCACCGCAGGCAGCGTGCATTCGCGCCATTCGAGCACCTCTGGCCCGCCGTGGCGGTGGATTTCGATGCGGTGTGCCAAACTGCTCATGGGCGCCCTTTCTTCCGGTCGTACTCTATACCGCTGCGCTGCGCCGTCCGGCAAGCGGGTGTGGCCGGGTTGCTTTCGGTGGGACTGTGAGAATTAGCGCCCCGGGTCTCGCCCGACCGCTCAACGCCGCGCGATTCTGTGCGCGGCAAGCGGCGCAGCAGGACCAGCGCCACCAGCGCGAAGCAGGCCGCGATCACAAAGCCGATGCCGGGGAAGAACACCGGCGCATCCGCCCGCGTGAACCACGCCATCGGCCAGGTTAGCACCAGCGGGCCGATGATTGCCCCGATCCCGGTGGTCATCGCGGCGATGCCCTGGATCTCGCCTTGGGTCTCGGGGGTGGCGCGGCGCGACAGCATCGCCATCAGGCTGGGCTGAACCACCGCCTGCACCGCCACCGCGCTCAGCGCCGCGAAGGCCGCCCAGGTGCTGGTGATCACCGCATAGGCGAGGAAGCCCGCGATCGCCGCGACCATACCAAGGCTGGCGGCATCACGCTCGCCCAGCCGCTTGACCAGCCGGCCCACCAGAAACACCTGACTTATCGCCAGCACCGCACCGACGGCGGTCAGGCTGAGCCCGATCATCCGCTCGCTCCAATGCAGCTGCGCCAGCCCATAGAAGCTCCAGGTCAGCGGATAGATCATCGTCGCCACCTGCCAGAACAACAGCACCAGCGCCGCCCCGATCATGCCCTTGTGCCCGCGCAGCACGCTCCACGCGCCCAGCGGGTTGGCGCGGGCGAGCGTGAACGGACGGCGATGCTCGGGCTTAAGCGTTTCGGGAAACACCACTAGCCCGTAGAGAAAATTGGCCAAGGCCAGCCCGCAGGCGGCATAGAATGGTGCGCGCACGCCAAAGCCGCTAAGCAATCCGCCCAGCGCCGGACCGATCACAAATCCCACTCCGAAAGCCGCGCCGACCATGCCGAAGCTGCGCGCGCGATCCTCGGGCGCGGTGATGTCGGCGATGGCGGCCTGCGCCGGCCCGTATCCGCCCCCAAACAGCCCGGACAGCACCCGGCCAAGGAAGATCAGCGGCAAGCTGCCCGCCCAGGCCAGCAGCAGGTAATCCACCGCCAACCCGCCCAGCGCTACGAGCAGCACCCAGCGCCGTCCCAGCGCATCGGACAGGTTGCCCATCACCGGCGCCGCCACAAACGTCGCCAGCGCCATCGCCAGCCCCATCCACGAGCCCAGCTCAATCGCGCGCGGCAGGCCAACATGCCCCACGCTCATCAACAGGCGCGGCAGCACCGGCATGATCAGGCCAAAGCCGATCGCGTCGATCAGTATGGTCATCACGATAAAGATCAGACGATGACGCGGGGCGGCCAATGGGAGCTCCTGTGGATGGACGCGGTCCGGCTAGTGGGTTGATTTTGACATTCGAGTCCCGCTTGCGGCAAAGGGTACTTTCGAATGTCAAAATCATAAAATCCACTGGAAACAATATAATATCTAGTGGTTCTTGTGTTTCCGACATTTGCCTCTGCCCTTGCCGAAAGGGCCGAAAGGGATGCAAATGTCAGAATCGGACCACTAGGCTACCCCGCGTCCGCTGTCAGCAATTATCCCAGCGGGAGCGAACGCGACTGCTTCACCGCCTCCAGCGCGATGATCGATTTCACATCGCGGACGCCCGGAATGCGCACCAGCGTCTTGAGCGTGATCTGGTTGAGATGTTCGACATCGCGGGCGATGACATGGAGCAGGTAATCCATGTCCCCCGTCACGGCATGGCAGGCGATGACATAGGGATTGCCGATGATCTCGGCCTCGAACGCGCTGATATTCTCATCGGTATGTGCATGCAGATTGATCAACACATAGGCGTTGAGGCCGAGGCCCAGTTTGCGCTGATCGATGATCGGCGCATAGCCGGCGATGATCCCTGCCTCCTCCAGCCGTTTGAGCCGCCGGCTGACGGGCGTGGCGGAGAGCGACACCCGCTCCGCGATCAGCGCGATCGGCATGCGCGCATCCTCCTGCAAGGCGGCGATGATCTGGCGGTCGAAATCGTCGATAAGCATGTTTCAACCTCTCATCCGCACATAATTGGTGAATATCACCAAATCTGTACCACAGTGGAGCCGAAATTGCACGGACATCGTGCGGCCTGCGTGGTATATGTTCGTTATGGACAGACCCGGTTCGGCCAACAGCAGCAGCGACCTGCGCGGCGATTATTCCGCCGCCGCCGCCGATTTCACGGTGGCGCAGGATTGGGCGAGTTACGGCGAGGCGGAGCATGAGCGTTGGCGGCGCCTGTATGCGCGGCAAAGCGCGCTGGTCGCCGATGCGGCCGCGCCGCAATTTCTGGCAGGCCTCACCCGGCTCGATTGCAGCGCTGGCATCCCCGATTTCGCCGAGGCCAATGCGGTGCTGGGCACGGCAACCGGCTGGCAATTGGTCGCTGTGCCCGGCTTCATCCCGGAGGAGCAATTCTTCGCACATCTGGCGGCGCGGCGGTTCCCGGTGACGCGGTGGCTGCGCGCGGAGCATGAGCTCGATTATCTGGTCGAGCCCGATGTGTTCCACGATTTCTTCGGGCATGTGCCAATGCTGCTCGACCCAGTCTTTGCCGATTTCATGCAGGCCTATGGCGCGGCGGGGGAGCGGGCGATGGCGATGGGCGCGCTCGATATGCTGGCGCGGATCTATTGGTACACGGTGGAGTTCGGGCTGATTACCTCGCCTGATGGCCTGAAGGTGTTTGGCGCCGGCATTGTCTCCTCGGCCGGCGAAACCCGCTATGCCTTGCACGATCCGGCGCCCCTGCGGCTAGGGTTCGAGCCGCTGCGGATCATGCGGACCGGTTATAATATCGACCGGTTCCAGAGCAGCTATTTCGTGCTCGACAGCTTTGAGCAGCTTGTGGACGGTCTCATCGGGCTCGATTTCGGGCCGCTCTATCTGGCGTGGCGCGACACGCCGGCGCTGCCTGCCGACCAGTTACAGGCCGGCGAGATCAATTTGCGTAATCGCAGCGAGGCCAGACCATGAGCGAATTTGCCAACCCCATCGGCCTCGACGGCTTTGAATTCATCGAATTCTCCGCGCCGAAGCCGGGCCTGCTGGAGCCGGTGTTCACCGCTATGGGCTTCAGCCTCGTGGCGCGCCACCGGTCAAAGGCGGTGGAGCTGTGGCGGCAGGGCGAGATCAACCTGATCACCAATTACGAGCCGCATTCCCCCGCCTGGTATTTCAGCCGCGAGCATGGCCCGAGCGCCTGCGGCATGGGGTTCCGCGTCGCCAATGCGGCGGTGGCCTATGCCGAATTGCTGGCCCGCGCGGCCGAGCCGGTGCTGGTCGAGACCGGCCCGATGGAGCTGCGGCTGCCCGCGATCCGCGGCATTGGCGGCGCGATCATCTATCTGATCGACCGGTATGGTGATCGCCCATCGATATATGACATCGATTTCGATTATCTGCCGGGGGTTGATCGCCATCCGGTGGGGGCCGGGCTGGAGCGGATCGATCACCTGACCCACAATGTCTATGCCGGGCGCATGGAGTATTGGGCAAAGTTCTACGAAAAGCTCTTCAATTTCCGCGAGATCCGCTTTTTCGATATCAAGGGCGAATATACCGGTCTGACATCAAAGGCACTCACCGCGCCCGATGGCAAGATCCGCATTCCGCTGAATGAGGAGAGCGGCGCCGGTGGCGGCCAGATTGCCGAGTTCCTGCGCGCCTATAATGGTGAAGGCATCCAGCATATCGCCTTCATCTGCGACGATCTCTGCGCCGCCTATGACCGGCTGCGCGCGACGGGCGTGCCATTTATGGCACCGCCGCCCGATACCTATTACGCTATGCTCGCGGGGCGCTTGCCGGGGCATGGGCGGGATACTGCCGCATTGCAATCACGCGGGCTGTTGCTCGACGGCAGCACCGATCAGGGCCCGCCGCGCTTGCTGCTCCAGATTTTCGCCGCGCCCACCATCGGCCCGGTGTTCTTCGAATTTATCCAGCGTTCGGGCGACGAAGGCTTTGGCGAGGGCAATTTTCAGGCGCTGTTCGAGAGTATCGAGCGCGATCAGCTGGCGCGAGGGGCGCTGAACCCTGACGTTTTGGCACCCGTGGAGGCCATGCCATGACTGACACACCCGCCGCCCCGGCCCTGACCGGCATCCACCACGTTGCCTATCGCTGCCGCGATGCGCGCCGCACGGTGGCGTTCTATCAGGAAGTGCTGGGCATGGATTTCAAGCTGGCGATCGCCGAGGACAATGTGCCCTCCACCGGCGAGCCCGATCCTTATATGCATGTCTTCCTCGATGCCGGCGGCGGCAATGTGCTGGCGTTTTTCGAGCTGCCCTCCGCCACCCCGATGGGCCGGGATGCCGGGACGCCCGAGTGGGTGCAGCATATCGCCTTCAAGGTGGCGGATATGGATGCGCTGCTATCCGCCAAGGCGCGGGCTGAGGCGCATGGGCTCAGCGTGCTGGGGCCGACGCATCACGGCATCTTCAAATCGATCTATTTCTTCGACCCTGATGGCCACCGGCTGGAGCTGGTCTGCGACATCCATACCGAGGCGCAGCTGGACGAATTGCACCGCGTCGCGCCGGCAATGCTGGAGGAATGGTCGCGCACCCGCAAGGCGCCGCGCCATGCCGCCTGGCTGCACGAGAAGATCGCGGCGGAGCGGGACGCGTGAAGCTCGCCTCGCGCAATGTGGGCCGGGACGGGGCGCTGATGGTGGTCAGCAATGACCTGACGCGTTGCACATCCGCTGCTGCCGTAGCCGCGAATTTGCAGGCCGCGCTGGACGACTGGGCATGCTCCGCGCCGAAATTATCCGCCATCGCCGCGTGTCTGGAGGCGGGCGAGATTGCCGGCGAGCCGTTCGATACCCGTGCCTGCGCCTCGCCTTTGCCGCGTGCCTATCAATGGGCCGATGGCAGCGCCTATATCAACCATGTCGAGCTGGTTCGCCGGGCGCGGGGCGATGTTCTGCCGGGCAGTTTCTACACCGATCCGCTGATGTATCAGGGCGGCTCAGATGGGTTCCTCGGCCCCTGTGCGCCGATCCCACTGCCCGATCCAGCCTGGGGCGCCGATTTCGAGGGCGAGATCGCGGTGATCACCGATGATGTGCCGCAGGGCGTCAGTGCCGAGGCGGCTCTGGGCCATATCAAGCTGGTGATGCTGTGCAATGACGTGTCGCTGCGCGGGTTGATCCCCGGCGAACTGGCCAAGGGCTTCGGGTTTTTCCAGTCGAAGCCGGCCTCGGCCTTTTCACCGGTGGCAGTGACGCCCGACGTTTTGGGCGCGGCGTGGCAGAGTGGCAGGGTGCATTTGCCGTTAGAAGTAGACCTTAACGGAGCACCGTTCGGGCGGGCGCAGGCCGGCGATGATGCCACCTTCAGCCTTTCGGACCTCGTGGTGCATGCCGCCCGGACCCGCAACCTGTGCGCGGGAACCGTGATCGGATCGGGCACCGTGTCCAACCGCGATGCCGATGGCGGGCCGGGACGCCCGGTGGCCGAGGGCGGGCTCGGCTATAGCTGCATCGCCGAACTGCGGATGATCGAGACCATCGTTGGCGGAGCGCCACTCACCCCGTTCCTGCGCGCCGGCGACCATGTGCGGATCGCCATGCGCGATGCGGCGGGAGCGAGCATTTTCGGCGCAATCGACCAGATCGTTGCCGGCTAACCAGCGCGCGCATCTTCGGCCGCCGCATGCTCGCGGCGCAAGTCGGCCAAGGCCGCGCTGACCCGCCGCGCTTCGTTGGCCAGCTTCGCCTCGTGCTCAGCGCTGATCGGGTGGGCGGGGTTCATGCCCTCGGATTCGGAAGCCAGACGGTGGTCCACCTCGTCCTGCCACTCCGCCAGCAGCGTCACCCGCGCGGCCAGATCCATGCTGTGATCGTCGCGCAGATCCTCCGGGCTGGCATAGTGTCGGCGCGGGGCGGGGGCATCACCGGGTTTGTGCATGCGTTGTCTCCTGCGTCAGGCCGCGGCGCTGGCCTGTTCGTCCATCTCCAGCGTGACCACCTCGAAGCGTTCCAGATTGGCCGCGCCGAACATCGTCGTGATCGCCGCATCGCTGGCATCGCGGCCCCGCGCCATCAGCACCCGGCCGATGCGCGGCGCGTTGTGGCGGGCGTCATAGGTGTACCACTCGCCGCCGATATAGACCTCGAACCAGGCGCTGAAATCCATCGGCGCGTCGCTGACTGGTACGCCGATATCGCCGAGGTAGCCGGTGCAATAGCGGGCCGGCAGGTTCATCGCGCGGCACAGCGCTACCGCCAGATGTGCGTAATCGCGGCAGACGCCCACGCCCTCATGCCACGCGTCCGCCGCAGTGCGGTTGTTGCGGGCGAAGTGATAGCCGAAGCTGATATGGCTATGCGCGAAGGCGGTGATAGCGTCGGCCATCTCGCGTGCCGAGGTGAAGCCGCCGAACCGCGACCATGCCTCGCCCAGCAGGCTGTCGCTTTCGCAATAACGGCTGGGCTTGAGGTAGGGCAGCACGTCATCGGGCAATTCAGCCAGCGGGATCAGCGCCACATCGGGCGCGCGGGCATCGACGAGACCGCTGTCGCGGATCAGGAATTCGCTGTGCAACGTGGTCGTGCCCGGCTGCATCACCAGCCGTGTCGCAGTATTGCCGAACTCATCGAGGAAGTCATAGCGGTCGAGTGGCGGCGTCACCTGTATCCGCGCCGGATAGACCAGATCGGCCTTGCGCGAGGGGTGGACGCTCAGCAGCGCCACGACCGGGGTGGGGGCGAAGCTCTGGAAGGCGATCGTATAGCCGGCTTTGATCAACACGGGGGTAGGCTCCTGAAGGCATCAATTGCCCCTCCAACCCCCGTGCCGCCGGTTCGATCCCGGTTTTTGCGCGCTTTTGCGACGAAGCGTTACGTTTTTGCTCAGCCGTTGGTTGCAAACCCCGGATACAGCGTCATGCCCCCATCAACGAACAGCGTCGCGCCTACCACGTAATCGGCGTGGTCCGAGGCCAGCCATGCCGCGACATGCCCGATGTCCTCGGGCTCGCCGATGCGGCCATAGGGGACCAGCGTCATCAGCTTGTCATAGGCATCCTGCGTGTCCCACGCCGAGGTGTTGATCGGCGTGCGGATCGCGCCCGGGCCGATGGCATTGACACGGATGCGCTGGGGCGCGAGTTCCTGTGCGAGGCTCTCCATCATCAGCTTGATGCCGCCCTTGGAGGTGGCGTAATTGACGTGGCCGCCCCACGGGATCTGCTGATGCACCGAGCTCATGCAGATAATCTTGCCGGCGCTGCGCGACACCGATGCCACCACGCCCCGGCGCAGGAATTCCTTCACCGCCTCGCGCGCGCACAGAAACTGCCCCGTCAGGTTGACCGACAGCACGGTGTTCCACTGCGCCAGCGTCATCGAGGTGAAGGCGGCGTCGCGTTGCAGGCCCGCGTTGGCGACGAGGATGTCGACGGTGCTGAAATCTGCGATGGCGGCGGCGAACATGGCCTGCACCTGCGTTTCGTCCGACACATCGGCTTTGTAGATCTTGGCTTTCACCCCCAGCGCGGCGATCTTGTCGGCCACGGCCTGCGCCGCGTCATCGCCCGCGACGTAGTTGATTGCCACGTTGGCTCCGGCCTGACCCATGGCCAGTGCCACCGCTTCGCCGATGCCCGAATTCGCGCCGGTGATCAGCGCGGTCTGGCCGGTCAGCAATTGCGGCAGCGGAGGGAGCGGCGGGGCGGATTGATTCGAGGAGGCGGTATCGGTCATTTGGAAATCTCCCGTTCAATGGCGGCACGATCTTCGCCCGCAACCAATAAGGCCACCAGCCCGGTCCATCCGGTCTGATGCGAGGCGCCGAGGCCGCGCCCGGTGTCGCCGTCGAAATATTCGTGGAACAGCAGCAGGTTCGCAAAATGGGCATCATGCTGTTGGGTCTGGTCGGTGCCGAGATAGGCGCGGGTGCCGTCGGGCGCTTGGCGAAACAGGCCCTGGATACGCCTCGACAGCGCATCAGCGACCTGGCCAAGGTTGGCGGTGGTATCGCCGCCGATGGGCAGCGCAATCTGAAAATCATCGCCGTAATAATGGTGCAGCCGTCGCAGCGCCTCGACGATTAGGTAGTTGATCGGCATCCACACCGGCCCGCGCCAGTTGGAATTGCCGCCATAAATGCGGGTGCGGCCCTCGCCGGGCTCGTAGGCCAGGGTCAGCGTTCGGCCTTCGACGGTGAAGGAATAGGGGTTGGCGGCATGGTATTTCGATACCGAGCGTATGCCGTGCGGCGACAGGAATTCGCCCTCGTCCAGCATGCGGGTCAGGACCGCGGTGAGGCGGTGCTTGCGCAGCAGCGACAGCGACCGGAAGCCGGTGGGGCCGCCAGCAGGACCCGGCGCCTGCCAATCGCCGACCAGTGCCGCAAGATCGGGGCGGTGCTGCGCAAACCATGCCATCCGCGCCGAAAACGCAGGCAGGTCGGCGTCGAAACCGGTGGGCAGCACCAGCGCGGCGAAGATCGGCAGCAGCCCGACGATCGACCGGATCCGCAGGGTTTGCGGCGCGCAACCGGGCGCGCGGAACACGTCGTAATAGAACTGATCCTCCTCGTCCCACAACCCGTGACTGCCTTTGCCTTCGCCATTGATGGCATCGGCGATAAAGATGAAATGCTCGAAGAATTTGGTCGCCATATCCTCATAGGCGGGCTCCTCGCGGGCCAGAACCAGCGCGATTTGCAGCATGTTGAGCGCATACATCGCGGCCCAGGCCGTGCCGTCGGCCTGATCGAGCTGGCCGCCACCGGGCAGCGGCACCCGCAGGTCGAACACCCCGATATTGTCGAGCCCGAGGAAGCCGCCGGCAAAGATGTTATTGCCCTCGGAATCCTCGCGGTTGACCCACCAGGTGAAGTTGATGAGCAGCTTGTGGAAGATGCGTTTGAGGAACCCGGTGTCGGCGATGCCGCTGGCCACGCGGTCGGCGTGATAGACCCGCAGCGCCGCCCATGCGTGGACCGGGGGGTTTACGTCGGCAAAGTTCCACTCATAGGCCGGCATCTGGCCGCTGGGGTGCAGCGTGCGGGCCTGCGTTAGCAGCAGCAGCTGGTCCTTGGCGAAATCCGCGTCGATGCTGGCCAGCGTGACCGCGTGGAACGCCAGATCCCAGGCCGCGAACCACGGATATTCCCAGGTGTCGGGCATCGACAGGATGTCGCCGCGCCCCGGCTGCACCGCGCCCATCGCGAAATGCCGCCATTCGGCATTGCGGCCCTGCATACGCGCGGCCGGCGGCGGCGGCGGCAGCGGATCGCCGGTCAGCCAGCGCCAGATGTCATAGCCATAGAACTGCTTCGACCACAGCATCCCGGCGAGCGCCTGACGGTGGACCAGCCTGGCGTCGGCATCGGCGATACTGGTCTGGCGAGTGGCGTAGAAGGCATCGGCCTCGGTCAGGCACGCGGCGAACACCGCGTCGAAATCACCGAAGCCGCCGGTGCTGTCGGCGGGCGAGAGGCGCACCTGCACTATCTGGCTGGCGCCGCCGGCAATGGTGACGCAGAGATGCGCCGCCGCCTTGGTGCCTTGCTGCGCCGGGTTGACCGCCTGCGCATGACCGTTGACCACCGCATCGTTGATGCCATCCTTGAACCAGCCCGCTGCCGTCTGGCCGTAGAGCCGGTTCACATTGGTGTCATTGTCGCAAAACAGCAGCGGAGCATCGCCGGCAACCTGCCAGCGCATCGGGGCGAGGCCTTCGTGCACTGCGGCCACGCTGCCGTCCTGTTGCACGGACAGCGACGGCTTGGCCGCCCCCTCCGCCCAGGACCAGCTGTTGCGGAAGCCGATCTGCGGCAGGATGTGCAGCGGCGCCTCCGCTGTCCCGCGATTATGCGCGGTGATGCGCAGCAATATATCGTCGGGGCCGGCCTTGGCATATTCGATGACCACATCGAAATAGCGATTATCGGCAAAGACGTCGGTGTCGATCAGCTCATATTCGCCGCCGTCCAGCCCGCGCGCCGCATTGGTATTGATCAGATCGGCGTAGGGGAACGCGGCTTGCGGGTATTTGTAGACCATCTTCATATAGGCGTGGCTGGGCAGGCCATCGCTGTAGTAATAGAGTTCCTTGACGTCTTCGCCGTGATTGCCCTGTTCGTTGGTGAGGCCGAACAATCGCTCCTTGAGGATCGGGTCCCGACCGTTCCACAGCGCGACGCTCATCCAGATCGAGAGGCTGTCGTCAGAAAAGCCGCCAATACCGTCCTCGCCCCAGCGATAGGCGTGGCTGCGCGCGTGATCGTGGGGGAGGTAGTTCCACGCGTCGCCATCGGCGCTGTAATCCTCGCGCACGGTGCCCCACTGCCGCTCGCTGAGGTATGGCCCCCAGCGGCGCCAGCGGCGATCCTCCCGGTTTTCGGCGAGGCGCCGGTCTTCGGCAGTCTGGTGATCGGCCATGAAGCCCCCTGGAACGCAAACCGCCCCCATTCATATTGCCTGAAACGGCGGGGCGCACCAGCCCTTACCGGATCACGAAAAATTGCCCCGGTCGCGCAAACCGGGCATACCAGACGCGACCCAATCCTGTATCGAGGCCCCATATGCCGCTCGTCAAATTCCGCTGTCACGGCCAACGCCCGCCGCCATCGCAGATCCGAATCACCGTGCCGGGCTGGGCCGGGGCCAAGGACCCGCGCGCCGATGGCAGCCATGAGCAGGCATGGCATTGCATCCCATTTTCGGAGAGCGCGCGTTACGGCCTGGAACTGCTCTATCCGTTCGATGCCGAATTGCGCGTCACAAGCGTTGATGGTCAGGTGCGGCTCGATGCCGATTGGGGCCCGCCTGCGGACAGCCTGATGTGGCCGCCGTTCCGCCCGTTCGGCAAGGATTTCTATTCGTATCAGCTATCGCTCGATCTGGAGGTGCCGCCGGGCTGGGCGGTGCGGACCGAGCCGCATCCGCGTTACTACACCGACGCCGCCAATGAGACCCCGCTTGCGGTGCCCGCGCTGATCCGCAGCGAATGGTGGCCGATGATGCATTTCTGCATCTTCAAGGCGCCGCCGCCGGGGGTGACCCATGTTTTCCGCAAGGGTGAGGGGTTCATCTCCTTCGTCGTGATCCCGGCGGAGCCTGATCTGACCTTTCAACCGATGGATGTGGAAAGCGCGGCCCAGCGCGAAATGCGCGCCCGGCGGCTGGCCGCGAACCGCGATCGGCTGGCGGAGGGGACCAAATGGCTGTCGGCCAGCAATACGGTGTTCGACGGCACCTATCGCAATATGGCGCGGGCAGCGCGGGGCAAGGCGCGAAAGGACGACGAAACCTGAACGTCTTACACAGGCTATTCAGGGCGCGGGCACAAATCGCGGTTTAGAACGTTTGCCACATATCCCGCCCAATCGCGCGTCTAACACCGCGCGCCGAGGTGCCGGACTTGTACAACGTAACGAACCCAAGGAGATTCCGATGCAACGCGCTTCCCTATTGCTCGCCGGTGCGGCGAGTGTGGCGCTGGCGGCAGGCGCGGCCTTTGCGCTGCCCGCGCAGGCCGAGCCTATCCCTCACGCGGCAAGCTATGCCGATTTGTTAGACCCGGTGCCGAATGCGGCCGACAAGCTGCGCGCCGATGACGCGCGCCGCCCGGTGCAACTGGCTCAGGTCCAGTTCAATGTCGGGGTTGGCGGCCCGGTCGACCATCACCACCACCATCACCATGACCGCGACTGGTACATGGCCAATGGCTATGTGTGGGATGGGGGCCAATGGGTGATCCGCCCGGTCGCGCATCATCATCACCACGACCATGACGACAATTGGTATCGCAGCAACGGCTATTACCAGAACAATGGCCAATGGATGTTGCGCCCGGTAGATAACCACCATCACCACGACCATGACGACAATTGGTATCGCAACAACGGCTATTACCAGAACAACGGGCAATGGATGCTGCGTCAGGCGGCGCCTTACCATGACGACAACTGGTACCGCAACAATGGCTACTACCAGAACAATGGCCAGTGGATGCAGCGCCCGGTCGGTCATAGCCCGCGCTGGTATCGCACGCATGGTTATTACTGGCATCACGGACGCTGGATGCTGCGTCCCGGCTACTAAACCCGCCCGGCTACTAAACCCGTTTGAATGCCCCGCCCCGGCGCCTCAAAGGTTCCGGGGCGGGTTTATTTGGTATGGGCCTTGGCGAAGGCGACCATATCGTCCAGCACCGGCGCCCGCCCGCGCAGCGGCACGGCCAGCGCGGTGATCAGGCCGACATGGCCGAGATTGGCATAGCGCCTGCGCTCCACCGGCACGCCCACCGCCGTCAGTTTCGCGGCGAGATCGTCGCTGTTCTTCGGGCGGACCATGGTGTCCTTGTCGCCGGTCGCCAGGAATGCCGGCGGATCGCCCGGCGCGGCGAAGCTGACCGGCTGGGTCGCGGCCTGATCGGCGACAGGGGTGAAGGTCTCCAGCACCACCTTGTCCACGAATGGCGCAAAATTATACGGCCCGGCCAGCCCGATCAGCGCTCGGATATGCCGCCGGTCCGCCCCGAGCCAGCGCGGATCGACTGCCAGCATCGCCGCATCGTAGGCCCCCGCCGAATGCCCGGCCAGAATGACACGCGTCGGGTCCGCGCCATAGTCCCCCGCATGCGCGATGGTCCAGCGCACCGCCGCCGCATTATCCTCCAGAAACGCAGGGTAATGCACTTCGGGCACCACGCGGTAATCGGGGATCACCACCAGAAACCCGCGCGCGGCCAGCGCCCTGCCGACAAAGCCATAGCCGCTGCGCGTGCCCGAATTCCACGATCCGCCATAGATGAACACGATCACCGGCAGTGGGGCGCTGCTGGCATGGGTGGGCGCGTAAACGTCCAGCATCCGGCGCGCGCCCTCGCCATAGGCAATGCCGCTGGCCACCAGAGCCGAGCCGCCGTCCTTGGGCATCACCCCGTTGAAGAAGCGCAACGGCGAACAGGCGCCCGCGCCCAGCACCGCCAGCAATCCCGCCGCCATTACCGTCAACCCCGCACGGCGAAGCGACCGGCCTTCCTGTGCCCCCGCATCCGCCATCACGCCTGCCGCTCATAGCGGACCGTAGCGCCGCCCTTGGTAAAGGTGAGCCCGGCCCAGGTGCCCGAGGCATAAAAGATGGTCAGCGCCGCCTCGCCGGTCAGGTCATAGCGCCGCGCCTTGATGGTGGCCCCATGGGCGGCGGGGATAGTCTCGATAGCTCCGGGCGCGACATGGAGGCGCATCAGCTTGCCGGTCTGGGTGTTGATCCATGGTCCGTCCAGCTCGCGCATGTTCCAATGCGTCGCCGGCAGGGCGTTGGCGGGCGCGACATAGCGCGGCACATCGGTCGCCGTCACCGCGAGCCCGCCCGCCCCTCGCGATGCGGTCATCGTCACGAGTTTGCCATTGGCAACGGTGGTGCTGTCGAGGCTGAACAGCTCGCCGCCATGCCAGACCTCGGTGCAACGATGCGCATAGCGATAGACGGTCATGCCCAGCAGTTTGAAAGTCAGATCCACCGTGACCCGCACGGTCAGCATATCGGCGGTTTGGGTGAAATTGAGGACATGCGTGCCCATCTTGCTGTCGCCGTGCATGATGTCAAAACCGAGACGACCGCCGGCCGGTACCGGCCCGGGCACGGCCGCACGCGCTGCCGATATGCCAAGGGCCGATGTGCCAAAGATCGCCGGCAACAGCGCCGCCGCGCCTCCGCCGATCAGAATATCGCGACGCTGAATCATGCGCACTCCTTCAATTCGTGGTTCAGGCTGGAACGGCATGGCTGGGCCGCGCAACAGTGGTAACGAATATCCGCCCCGATGGCTCCGCGACGCTCCAGGGTCGCATCGCCCCGCCCAGCTGCTCGGCCACCGCCAAGCCGGATTGCAACCCGTCCTCGTGAAAGCCAGAGCCGAAATGCGCGCCGCAGAACCAGGTGTGTCGCCGGCCCTGAAGCGACCACAATTGCTGTTGCGCCCGCATCGCGGCGGCATCGAAAATCGGGTGGTGATAGATATCGCTGCGGATGATCTTTGCAGGATCGACCGGATAGATCGGGTTGAGCGTAACGAACAGCGGATGCCGCGACGGCAGGTGCTGCAACGCATTCATCCAATAGGTCACTGACAGCGAGCGGCCATCCTTGCCCTCCGCCAGATAGTTCCATGCCGACCACGCGCGGCGGCGGCGCGGCATCAGCGCGGCATCGCTGTGCAGCACGGCCTCATTACGGCGATACTGAAATGCGCCGAGCAGCGCCTCCTCGCGCTCATCGGGATCGCCCAGCATCGCCAGCGCTTGATCGGCATGGGCGGCGATGACCACCTCGTCGAAATGCTCAGGTCCGGCGTCGGTGGTGAGCTGGACGCCGTCCGGCCCGCGCGTGATCCGGCGCACTGGCGTGCTCAGGCGGATATTGCTGGCGAAATCGGCGGTGAGGCGCGCGATATATTCGCAGGCACCGCCCTTGACCGTCTGCCATAGCGGCCTGTCGCCAGCCTCCAGCAAGGTGTGATTGTCGCAAAAGCGGATGAAGGCGGCGGCGGGATAGGCGCCGATCTCGGCCACCGGGGTCGACCAGATCGCCGCCGCCATCGGATAGAGATGATCGGTGCGAAACGCCTCGCTATACCCGCGGAGGGCGAGATATGCGTCGAGGCTCTCCTCGCCCAGGCCAGGCAGATCGATCAGCGCCTCGCGGTAAAAACGGAACACATCGCGCATCATCAGCCAAAAGCGCGGCCGGATCAGGTTGCGGCGCTGCGCGATGAGCCCCCAGAAATTGGTGCCCGAATATTCGAGCCGGCCCCGGTCCAGCGAGATCGCAAAGGTCATCGCGGTGGGCTGAACCGGCACGCCGAGATGCGCGAACAGTGCGGTCAGGTTGGGATAGGTGCGCTCATTATAAACGATAAAGCCGGTGTCGACCGGGGTGCCGCCCGCCATGACAGTATGGCTGTGCCCGCCAAGCCGGCTATCCGCTTCGAACACAGTGACGTCATGGCGCCGGGCCAGCAGCCAAGCCGCCGACAGGCCCGAAATGCCGCTGCCAACGATGGCAATATTCAGGCGCCGCTGGTCCGCATGCGCCGCGCCGCCGCCATGCCATCCGTCCGCTCGCATCAAGTCCCGTTCTCCGCCCGTGAACTCTGGCACCGCGCCGAAGTCTAGGCAGATACGCAAGGCAGCGCCATCCGGATTTGCGCAGGCGTCCTTCGGGCTGGATTTTTGGGCCCGCGCCGGGCATCAGCTGGGGATGAACATCACCATCGCCACCACGCGCCTGCCCGGCCATATCGCCGAGATCCGCTTTGCCAGGCCGCCGCACAATTTCGCTTGTCCAGCCCTGCTGGGCCAGATTGCCGATGCGCTGGACGCGTTGGATGCCGATGCCGAGGTGAGCTGCGGCGTGCTGGTGGGCGAAGGACGCAATTTCTGTGGCGGGGCCGATCTGGCGGGTGACGATGCGATGGTGGGCGCGGGCGGGATGGATGCGATCGCCGGGCTGTATGAGCAGGCGGAGCGGTTATTTCGCCGCGCCAAGCCGCTGGTGGCCGCGGTGCAGGGTGCTGCGGTGGGTGCCGGATTGGGCTTGGCGCTGTCTGCCGATTTCCGGGTTGGCGCAGCCCGTTCGCGATTTGCCGCCAATTTCACCGCGCTCGGCTTTCATCCGGGCTTTGCCTTGACGCACACGCTGCCCCGGCTGATTGGCGAGCAGCGGGCGGCGTGGATGATGCTGTCGTCGGAGCGGGTGCGCGGTGAGGCGGCTTTGGCCTGGGGCTTGATCGACCGGATGGTCGAGGAAGAGGATGTCACCGCCGCCGCGCATGCCATGGCGCGCGAATTGGCCGCCAATGCCCCGCTGGCGCTGGTCGCGGTGCGGCGGACGTTGAGCAGGGGTAGGGGTGATGCGGTGCGTGCCGCGATGGCGCATGAGCATGCCCAGCAGGCCGCGTTGAAAACCACCGCCGATTATGCTGAGGGCGTGGCGGCGGTGTTTGCGCGGCGCGCGCCGGCGTTTACCGGGCGCTGAGCCGCCAAACGACAGCGGCGCCGAGGTTTGACCCCCGACGCCGCGATCATCGTTGCGGTTTGATCAGCTGTTGCTGTCGTCCTGCGGCGCGCTGTCATCGGCGGCCGGGGTTGCATCGCCGCCGCCCAGCAAGCTCTTGATTTCACCCACGCCCATCACCGCCGCCACCGCTGCGGCGCCCTTGGCGAGCAGGCCGGCATTGGGGTCGACCGCCTCAAGGCCTTTCTCAGCGGCAAAAATCCCGGCACCATCTTCGAGCAGATTTTCGATACCCATGGGTCATTCCTTTGGATTGGGGGCACATGACACCCCCGGAGTTGAACGCAAGCCTATGCGCCGCGCACCGATTCCGGGGCGGGCGGCTATGGTCTTACCAGCATTCCGGCTTTCGTCATGCTGAATGGATTGTTTGACGAAACGCGCGAAAGGGGGCTGGTCTTTGAGGAAGCCTGTTTCATCCCGCGCCCCTCTCGACCTCCCATTCTGTGTGCATCCTGTGGGAGGTCGGGAGGGGGCGCGGGATGGCACAGACTTTCCCCGCCGGCAGGCGGCAAACTACGCCCGGCTGCGCGGCATTCCCAGCCGGCGTTCGGCGACCATCGAACGCAGCACTTCGCTGGTCCCGCCATAGATCGAGGTGGCGGCAGCATGCCGATAGCTTTTTTCGATCATCCCCAGCCCGACCTTGCCGCGAACCAGCGACTGCGGCGCGGTCAGGTCGATCAGATCGGCCGAGAGCGTGATGAACGCCTCGGTCGCGAACACTTTGGAGGCCGGGCCGAACGCCGCATCGGGCAGCCCCGCCAGCCGTGCGCCCAGTGGCCGCGCCGACAGCGCTTCGCTGACCCGCGCCATCGCCTGCGCCTTAGCCAAGCGGGCCAGTACCGCGCTATCCTCGATTAGGGCGCGATTGCCGCGTGTCTGTTTGGCGGCCCATTCGGCGGCGATCTCGACCATTTCCATGATCAGGAAATGATAATAGCCGCCGCCCTGCTCCATGGTCAGCGCCGCTGCCAGCACCTTGGCCCCGCCATTGACCTCGCCCATCCGGTAATGGTCGGGCACGCGCACATCGGAATAAAAGGTGGCGTTGGTGCGCTCATCCATGAACGTATGCACCGGGTGGATCTCGATGCCGGGCAGGTCGAGCGGCACCAGGAACACGGTGATGCCCTTGTGCTTGGGCGCGTCGGGGTCGGTGCGAGTGATCAGGATGACATAGCTGGCCAGTTCGGCGCCCGAGGTGAACATCTTTTGGCCGTTAATCAGCCAGCCATCCCCATCGCGCGTCGCGCGGGTCTTGGCGGCGAACACGTCCGATCCGCCCGATGGCTCGGTATAGCCGAGGCATGCGCTGATCTCGCCGCGCCCCATGCGCAACAGCACCTCTTCCTGCAATTGCGGCGTGCCGTAATGCTGGACGATGTGGCCGATCATGCTGGTGGTGCTACGCGGCAGGCCGGCATAGCCGACCTCCTGCCACACCGACAGGCTGGCGCGGGTGGCATCGGCATCGGCGCCGCGTCCGCCCCATTTTGCTGGCCAGTTGGGATAAAGCAACCCGGCCGCGCCCATGGTGCGGTGCACCTCCCAATCGTGCGATTCAAAATTGTGGTCGACCAGATTGTGCCTCGCCGGGTCGAGGATGCCAGCAAAAGCCCGCCGGGTTTCCTCGGCCAGTTCCTGCCCGCCGCTGGGTGGCTCGAAATCGACCTTGATCGCGCCGGGATCGGGCAGGGCGGCAGGCTCGGCCAGAAACAGCCGGCGCCCGCCCCGGATCAGCTCGGCCTCGGGATCGCCCATCGCACTGCCCCAGCCCTTGGCGCGGCGATTATAGAGCTGAATATCGTATTCAGTGCTGAGCCCATAGCCGCCAAACGTATGCAGCGCATGCGCCACGCTGACCGTGGCGGTGCGCGCGGCCCACCAATAGAGCATCGAGATCGAGGCGGCGGCATCCTTGCGCCCGTCGGCAATGGCGCACAGCGTCCACCACAGCATCAGCCCGGCGCCATCGGCATCGATGATGTCATTGGCCAGCGGGTGCGAAATGCCCTGAAATGTGCCGATTTTCTGGCCAAACGCCTCCCGCTCGCTGGCATAGGCGGCGGCCATGGCCAGCGCTTCCTTGGCGAGGCCGGTGAGTGCGGCGCTGGTCAGTAGCTTCCATTCCTCGATCGCCGCATGCCATTGGCAGGCGGCATCGGGGCCGCTGGCGATGGGGATTTTCTGACCAGTGCCGGGCAAGAACAGGGCGCTGGCATGGCCGGCGATGGTGAAGGGGGCCTCCAGCGGCGTGGCGGAAACCTCGATCACCACCGCATCGCCGTCGAAGCACAGCACGCCCGCCGCGACCGCGCCGCCGGGCACCAATTGCGGCTCACCGGGCTGGGTCTGCTGCAAGGCGAGGGCCAACACCGCGCCGCCGCGCACCTTGTCGATCCATGCGGTTGCCGCCGCGCCGCCCAATTCACCCAGCAGGCGCAGGCCCGCGACATTCTCCGCCAGCGGCACCGAGGCGAGGCGGCGCCCCGCCTCCTCCATCATCAGGCAGGCGTCGAACAGGCTCATGCCGCCACCGCCAGCCTCGACCGAGAGCCGCAGGAACGGCGCCTCCAGTGCGAGCAGATCGGCCCATAATTGCGCGTCAAAGCCCAGCGGCTCGGCCGCACGGATGCGGGCCGAGGTCGATTCGGCGGCAAAAAACCGCGCGAACATTTCCTGAACCGGCTGGCTGTCTTCGGGCAGGGCAAGGTTCATGGGGCGGCTCCGGCGAAATGCGCAAAATGGCCCCGTCGCAATCCCACCCCCCGCAGGCACGGTCAACGCCCCAGCACCGCGCCGCAGCGATATGCGCGGACGCCGCGATTGACCGGGACTGGCAGGAGCATATGCTCCGGGCTTGCCGCAGGAGCGCCCAATGCCCGATTATGCGATGCCCGATCACGCGATGCCCGATTACGCGAACGCCGATTTCTACACCGATCTGACGCTGATCGACGATCCGCACGCCTATTTCGACCATCTTCGCGCGTCTTGCCCTGTGGTGCGCTTGCCGTATCGCAATGTCGTGGCGGTGACCGGCTTTGAGGAGACCGTGCAGGTGATGCTCGATACCGAGCATTTTTCCAGCATCAATGCGGTGGGTGGCCCCTTGGCCAACCTGACTTTCGAGCCGCACGGCGATGACATCACTGCTCAGCTGGAGAAGGAGCGCAGCCAGTTTTCCTTTTCCGATCAGGTGGTCAGCGAGAGCGGCACGCGGCATCTCAACCTGCGCTCGATCCTGGCGACTTTGTTCACCCCCAGCCGGCTGCGCGCGCTGGAGCCGCAGTTGAAGGCCACCGCCGATGCGCTGATCGATGAATTCGTGCCTACGGGCAAGGTCGACCTGGTCGAGCAGTACGGCGGGCCCTATGCGACGCTAATCATCGCCAATCTGCTGGGCGTGCCCGAGGATGGCCAGCGGCGGTTCCGCGCGGTGCTCAAGGGTGCGGTGCCGGTGCCGATCGGCGCAACCCATGCCGATATGATGAAGAACCCGCTGGTCGAGGTGGGCAAGGACCTGTTCAAATATCTGGCCAAACGGCGCTTGCAGAACCATCGCGTGTTGCGGTTTGCGCGGCGGATGCTGGGGCTCGCCCCGCCGGCCGCTGACATCCTGACCGAACTGGCGCTGGCCCGGTATCCCGATGGCAGCGCGCCCAGTCTGGTCGATATCACCGGGTTGGCGGCGTTTCTGTTCGGCGCCGGGCAGGATACCACCAATCGCCTGCTCGCCAACGCCTTCCGCGTGATCGCGACCACGCCGGGGATGCAGGAGGAGCTGCGCGGCAATCCCAAGCGCATTGCGGCGTTCCTTGAGGAGCTGCTGCGCTTCGACGGTTCGGTGAAGAGCGGCGGGCGCCTGTGCCAAAAGAGCACGACGCTGGGCGGGGTGGAAATCGCGGCGGGGACCACTATCCTTCTGTCGCATATGGCCGCGAACCGCGATCCCCTGCGCTTTGCCGACCCCGGCGCCTTCGACATGGACCGCCCGCGCATCAAGGAGCATCTGGCCTTCGGGCGGGGCGCGCATACCTGCATCGGGGCACCGCTGGCCCGTAAGGAGGTGGTGGTCAGCATCGAGGCGCTGCTGGCGCGGATGGGCAATATCCGGCTGAGCGCAGCGCATCACGGACCCGAGGCTGCGCGGCACTATGCCTATGAGCCGACCTATGTGCTCCGCGCGCTGCGCGAGCTGCATCTGGAGTTCGATCCGATCGGCTGAGCGCCCGACCACTACAGGAGGGGCGATGGTAGAGGCCGCATTGCGAGGGTCCGGGGCAGGGGGTAGACGCAAAAAGGTTTGACGCGGCCTCCGGGGTACGATTTACGATTTGGACGGGGTAACGGCGTTCGACGGGGCGCCGATCGCGTGTGTTTCAAGGCGCAATCGTTCCAGGAGATCCAATGCTAACGCTCGCCGTCGCTCTTGCCCTGCATGCAACCGCCGATCCGATGATCACACCAATGCCAATCCCGATGACCGGCGATACCGCGCTGGTGCAGGCCGGTGCGCCGTCGGGGGGGGCAGGCGATCCCGCGGCCGTTCAGCAGCCTGCTGCCACAATGCCTGCGGCCCCGCCCGCGCCATTAACCCCCGCTGCCGCTGCGCCCGATCCTGCGCCGGCGCCAGCGGGCGCGATGGACCTGGCCTTTCCCGCGCCGGGCGGTGCCGATGCGGGGCCCAATGATCCGCTGATCAAGCTCAACCGCGCCATATTCAACTTCGACACCGGGCTGGACAAGGTGTTCCTCGCTCCGGTAGCCGGCGCCTACAACGCGGTATTCCCCAAATTCCTGCGCTTTCATCTGACGTTGTTGCTGGCCAATCTGGATGAGCCGCTGACCGCGCTGAACGATCTGCTGCAACTCAAACTGGGGCGGATGGCGACCACCGTCGGGCGCTTTGCGATAAACTCGTCGATCGGGTTGGGTGGCTTCTTCGACGTCGCCACACCGCAGGGGATCAAGGGGCATGTCTCCGATTTCGGTCAGACGCTGGGGCGTTATGGCGTGCATCCGGGGGCCTATCTGATGATCCCGCTGCTCGGACCGTCGGATGTGCGCGATGCGGTCGGGCGGCTTGTGGACAGTTTTGCCGATCCGTTGGTGATACTCGCGGGCGGTTTTTCGACCTTTGGCCTGTCGCGGGTCGGCGCCAATATCCTGACCTTCCGCGCCGATAACGCCCCCTTGTTCAAGGCGCTGTATGAAACAACCGATCCCTATAGCACGATGCGTTCGGGCTATATTCAGGCGCGGCAGGCTCAAGTGGAGGAAGTGAGCGGCAGGGCCGCCGTGCTGCCCGATTTCGATTCGGCAGCGACTAAGCCTTGAGAGATCACCTGAGATATTACATATAAAAGGTTGATATGATGTCTATACGGACCATAAGATTGCTGCGCGCCGCCGGATTGCTGGCGATTGCCTTGGCGGGACCAATAACCGCTACCCCCGCACAGGCACAGCAGGCCGGCCGCGCCCGCGATGCAGGTGCCGAGCAATTCGTCGATGCCAGCGCGCGCCGCGTGTTGGCGGTCCTTAACAAAACGCAAGGCGGCGATGCGGCCAAGCGCGCGGCGTTCCGCACGTTGATCGACGAGGTGGTGGACGTGCCCAAGCTGACCCGCTTCGTGCTGGGCAAATATGCGCGGACGATCACGCCCGAGCAGTATCAGCGCTTTGCGGTGGTATTCCGCGACTATGCCGAGGGCGTCTATCAAAGCCGCATCGACGATTACCATGGTGAGCGTGCCGTGGTGAACGGATCGGTGGTGCGCAAGCCGGGTGACGTGATCGTCTCGACCACGCTGGGCGGCGGCAGCTTGCAACGCCCGACCGAACTGCAATGGCGCGTGCTGGGCAGCGGCAACAGCTGGCGGGTGGTGGATGTGCAGGTCAAGGGAATCTGGCTGGCGATCACCCAGCAACAGGATTTCGTCTCGACCATCGACAATGCCGGCGGCAATATCAACGTTCTGATCGCGCAATTGGCGCGGGACAAAAACGGCACCATTCATGGCCGGTAATCGGGTAATGGGGAGCGAATGATGCGCAGTCATTGGGGTGAAACCGCGATGGGCGCGGCGGTGCTGGTGCTGGCGCTGTTTCTGCTGAGCTATGCTTTCGGGGCCAGCCGCTCGGGGTCAGCGGGCAGCTATGCGGTCTCGGCCAAGTTCGGCGATGTCGGCGGGCTGGCGGCGGGGGCCAAAGTCAGCATCGCCGGGGTCAAGGTCGGCACGGTGTCCAAGGTCAGCATCGATCCCAAGTCGTTCTTGGCGATCACTGAATTGTCGCTCGATGGCGATGTGCAGGTGCCATCCGATTCCACCGCCAAGGTCACCAGCGATGGGTTGCTGGGGGGCGCGCATATCGCGCTGACGCCCGGCGGCGCGGCGGATAACCTCAAGCCGGGCGGCGAGATTTCCAATACGCAGGGCTCGGTCGATCTGTTCGGCTTGATCGGATCGGTGATGCGGCCGCAGGGCGGGGCGGCCCCGGCGGCTGCCTCCACGGCCAGTCCACAGGCATCCAGTCCACAGGCATCCAACCCACAGGCGGCCAGTGGCTACTGATACCGCGCCGGCAGCGCCTCCTGCCACCCTGCGCCCGCTGACCCTGATTGGCCGGGCGAGTCTCGCCATGGCGGCCAGCGTCGGGCGGGTGGCGCTGTTTGCGTTGAACGGCTGCCGCGCCGCGCTGACCCCGCGATGGTTCGGGGCGCAGATCGCACGGGCGTTCGGCACCATCGGGTTTCTATCACTGCCGGTGGTGGGGCTGACCGCCTATTTTACTGGCGCTGCTTTGGCGCTCAACATCTACAGCGGCGGCGACCGGTTCAGCGCCGAATCGGTGATGCCCCAGATCGTCGCGCTGGGCATTGCGCGTGAATTGGGCCCGGTGTTGGCCGCCCTGATGCTGGCGGGGCGGGTCGCGGCGGCGATCGCTTCGGAGATCGGAGCGATGCGCGCGACCGAGCAGGTCGACGCGATGGTCACGCTCTCGACCGACCCGATGCGCTATCTGGTGGCGCCCCGGCTGATCGCGGCGGTGGTGTCGCTGCCGCTGCTCACCGTGGTGGCCGATGTGATCGGCATTGCCGGCGGCTGTGAAGTGGCGGTGCGACTGCTGGGGATGAACGCGGCGATCTATGTCGCCAATACGACGGCGTTTCTAAACCCGTGGGACGTGGAATCGGGGCTGATCAAGGCGGCGGTGTTTGGCTTTATCGTGGCGCTGATGGGGTGCTATCACGGAATGAGCGCGGCGGGCGGTGCGCGCGGGGTGGGCCGCGCCGCGACGCAGGCAGTCGTGACCTCGGCGATCTTGATCCTGGCGGCGGATTTCCTGCTCACCTCGCTGTTTTCGCGGCTGTGACCGAGATAACTCCCAAGCTGGCCTGGCGCGGCGTCTACAAGGCGTTTGGCCGCGCGCCGGTGCTCGATGGCCTCGATCTGGACGTAGCGCCGGGGCGCTCGCTGGTGCTTATCGGCGGGTCGGGGCAGGGCAAGTCGGTGATGATCAAGCTCGCGCTGGGATTGATGCGGCCCGATGCCGGCGAGGTGCTGATGGATGGCCGCGCGATGGACTCCAT
>JANXUK010000108.1 GCA_025356275.1 Sphingomonadales bacterium
TGCGCAGCGGTGTGGCCAGGGACAAGGCGGTATTGCTGGCCCGGCTGGTCTGCCGGATCGACCTGCGGGAAGAGCGCGTTGATCTCCCCGTTGACCCGGCGGCACTGGCCGAGGTGCTGGAGGTAAGCGCTGGCGCGCCAACGCAGCCACTGGTGCTATCGCTGCCAGCGACAAAGGTCCGGCGCGGGCATCAGTTGCGGTTGATCATTCCTGGAGTTCAACCCCTCAACATCGCACCGGCCACGCGCGACGAAAGGCTGGTGGCGCTGATCGCCGAGGCGCATGCTGCGCGCAAACTCATCTTGGCCACGCCCGATCAGTCGATCGCCGCCATCGCTGCCGCCCATCGGCGCTGTCGCACCCGGCTGGGCAAATTGTCAGCACTGACCTGCCTTGCACCCGACATTGTCACTGTCATCGTCGAGGGGCGCCAACCTGCCTCGCTCACAGCGCGCACCATGCGGGACATCGACCTGCCGCTCGCCTGGGCTGACCAGCGCGCGTTGCTCGGCTTCGCATGAGCCAAATCTCCCGCATCTCCACTGCAGTCAGGATTTCCGGGACAGAGACGGCGGTCTTTTCGCGGCTGAATGTTGCCCCGAACAGCCGCGTCTCTGACTGCACTGGCATTCCGCCCATACGCGAAATCGCCCGGAACTGCGCCAGTTTCGGCGCTTTCCCGGTAAAGGGAGCCTTATAGGGGAGTGTTTCAGGACTGTCTGGTGCGGTCGAGAAGACTCGAACTTCCACGGGCTTTCGCCCACAACGACCTCAACGTTGCGCGTCTACCAGTTCCGCCACGACCGCTAAATCATCGGGGCGCGGTGGCTGCCCCGCGTGGGGAAGCGTCGCCCCGGGGGGGTAGGTGGGCGCCATTAGCAAAGCCGCGGTGGGCGTGCAAGCGCCAACTCCTGCCATCCTGCCCGCTGCGCCTTGCCGCCTGCCGTGTGGCTCAGCCCGGTTTCCAGCCGATTTCGGCGAATTTGGCGGAGCGCGGGATGTCGGTAACCGCCTCGATCACCGGTTCGCTTTCCCCCGGGGCCAGCACGCGCTTGGCCGGCGATACCTCCCAGCTATAAACCACACGGTTGCCGGTATCGCGCAGCACAATCAGCAACGACGGCACGCTGCGCCGTTCCTTGCCCACGTTGACGATGGCGCCGCTGACCCCGAAGAACTCGGTCCCGTCGGGCAAGGTGCGGCGATCCTGCCGGTTGTGGGGGAATTGCAGCACCAGATCGGGCTGGGTACCGGCAAAGGTGCTATGCGCCAGCGGCATCCAGGTCGGCAGGCCGTATCGGGCCACCGCGGCCGCCGCACCGCCGCAGACCACCGCGAAGATGATCGCTGCTGTCATCCACAACCGCGCCGGGTTGCGGCGCGGACGGAACGGCGGTTGGTGATCGAAGCGCGATGACGAGGCGGCGAATTCATCCTCGACCTTCCCCGGCAGGCGCGGACGCGGCGCGGCGGGGGCGAGCGGCGGCTCGCTGTCCCGCGCCTCATCGAAATAGACCGCGGCCACGGGCCGGCGCGGGGCGACCGCCGGTTCCGGCTGTTTCCAGGGCTCCGGGGCGAGAGGAGGAGGCGGAGCCTCGGCGGGCGTCCGGATCGGCGCCCGAGCAGGCGGGGCGGCCACGACCGGCTCCGCCACGGCAAGCGGGGGCGGGAGCGGGAGCGGCGGCGGCGTAACCGGGGCCAGCGCCAGTTCGACTCCATCCTGAAACCAGCTGTGGCGGCATTTGGCACAGCGCACGGTGCGCCCTTCCGCCCCGATCGCACTGTCGGGCACGGCATAGCGGGTCGTGCAGGCGGGGCAGGCAATAATCATTACACCCCTGTAAAGCACAGCGACGCCCTTTGCGGCAAGGTTTCCGCATGTCGCAGCTGTGGCCAACACCCTTTTTTCCGGGGGGATTGGCAGCTATAGGCAGGATAGCATGTTGCGTAACACCCGCCCCCTCCCCCCCCGCCCCGCCGCACCGGCCCGCCGGTGAGCGACGCTCCGCCCGCCGAGATCGCGCATTTCGACAATGTCGGGCTGCGCTATGGGACCGAGCGGGAGGTGCTGGCCGATGTCTCGTTCACGCTGTTTCCCGGCAGTTTCTATTTTCTCACCGGCGCGAGCGGCGCGGGAAAATCGTCGCTGTTACGGCTGTTGTACCTGGCGCAAAGGCCCTCGCGCGGGATGATCCGGCTGTTCGGCACCGACGCGATCACGCTCCCGCGCGCGCGATTGCCCGCGATGCGCCGGCGGCTGGGGGTGGTGTTTCAGGATTTCCGGCTGGTGCCGCATCTCTCCGCGTTCGACAATGTGGCGCTGCCGCTGCGGGTTGCCGGCCTGGCGGAGAAGGAGGTTACGCGGCCGGTTGCCGATATGCTCGATTGGGTCGGGCTGGCGGACCGCATGAATGCGCGCCCCGCCACGCTGTCAGGCGGAGAGCAACAGCGAGTGGCCATCGCCCGCGCGGTGATTGGCCGTCCCGACCTGCTGGTCGCGGATGAGCCAACCGGCAACGTCGATCCCGAGATGGCGGTCAAGCTGCTGCGCCTGTTCGAGGCGCTCAACCGGCTGGGGACCACGGTGGTGGTGGCGACGCATGATGTCCATCTGCTGCAAAAGGTGCCCGAATCGCTGATCATGCGGCTGGACAAGGGGCGGCTTTCGGACCCCACCGGCGCGCTGCGCTATCCGCCGCGCCGGCCAGGGAGCGGACGGCTGTGAGCGAAAGCGCGCTTGCCCTCGCCGGGTCGCCTTTGATGCCGGCGTCGCTGTTGCGCAGGCTGCGCGGCACCGGTGGGGGCAGCGAGCGCGATCTGGTGCCGCAGGCGCGGCTGCGCGGGCCGATGCCGTGGGTGGTGGCGATCATGGTCGCGCTGACGGTGCTGGCGGCGGCGACCGGGCTGGCTTTGCGCAATGTAGCCTCGGCGGCGCGGGCGGAACTCTCGGGCGGGGTGACGGTGCAGATCCTGGAGGCAGCGCCCGCCGCGCGCAACCGGCAGGCCGAGGCCAGCCTTGCGCTGCTGCGCGGCGCGCCCGGCATTTCGGCGGTGCGGCTGGTGCCGGCGGGCGAGATCGACGCGCTGCTGGCGCCGTGGCTGGGCGCCACTGAGGGGTCGGGCAATGCGGATGGCGGCCCAAATGACGGCGGGGATGTCGTGCCCGTGCCCGCTTTGATCGACGCGCATCTGGATGGCGGGGTCAGTGCGGCGCGGATCGCCGCGCTGGGCGATGCCTTGCGCCGGGTCGCCCCCGCTGCGCGGCTCGATGCGCAGGCCAGTTGGCTGCGGCCGGTGTTCGGGGCGATTGGCTCGCTGGAGTTGCTGTCGCTGGGGCTGATCGGATTGTTGGCGGGGGCAATGGCGGCGACCGTGCTGCTGGCGGCGCGAACCGCGCTTGGCAATCATCGCGGGACCATCGAGATCGTGCATATGCTGGGTGGCAGCGACGCGCAGATCGCCCGGATATTTCAGCGCGCCACCGGGTTCGACGCGGCGGTGGGCGGCGCGGCGGGACTGTTCGCGGCGCTGGCGGTGCTGTTGCTGGTGGGACGGCGCTTTGCCGATCTGGGCGCGGGCATCGTGGCGGGCGGCGCGCTGGGCTGGGTCGATTGGCTGCTGCTGCTGCTGGTGCCGGCGGGGGGCGTGGCGCTGGCGATGCTGACCGCGCGGCTGTCGGTGCTGTCCGCACTGCGTCGGATGTTGTGATGCTGCGGCGCGCGCTGTCCACCTTGTTGCTGATCTGGGTGCTGGGGTTCCTTGGCTTTGCGGTCAGCCTGCCGGGGCCGGCGCCGCTGGCCAAGACCGATGCCGTGGCGGCGCTGACCGGCGGAGAGGGGCGGATTGCCCGCGCGTTGGAGGTGCTGGGCGCGCATAATGCCCATATAATGCTGGTTTCGGGCGTCGATTCGGAGGTGCGTCCCGCTGAATTCGCGAAGAAATACCAGGTCGCGCCGGACGAGATGGCGTGCTGCGTGACGCTGGGTTTTCAATCGGTCGATACGCGCAGCAACGCCGTCGAGGTCGCCGGCTGGGTCGCGGCGCATCAAGTGACTTCGCTGCGGCTGGTGACGTCGGATTGGCACATGCGCCGCGCCGCGTTTGAACTGCTGCGCGTGCTGCCCTCGCATGTGATGGTGACCGAGGATGCGGTGCCGACCCGGCCCAGCTTCAACACGCTGTTCGTCGAATATAACAAATTCCTCGCGCGCCATGCAGCGACGCTGTGGGGGGGACGCTGATGGACGAGCGACCCGCGACCCTGAGCGAAATGCTGCGCAGCATCGCTTTTTATGCTGCATTCTTTTGCGGCAGCATGGCGCTGGTGATGTTCTCGATCCCGATACTGGCGGTACAGCCTCGCCGGCTGCGCGGGCTGGTGCTGATCTGGCCAACGATACAGCGCTGGTGCGTGCGGCATATTCTCGGCATCCGCTATGTTATCGAGGGCGGGATGCCGCCCGGCACCGCGCTGGTCGCGATCAAGCATGAGAGCTTTTTCGAGGCGGTGGACCTGCCGCTGCTGCTGCCCAACCCGGCGGTGTTCGCCAAGGTAGAGCTGATGCGGCTGCCGCTATGGGGCCGGTATGCGGTGGATTACGGCATGATCCCGGTCGAGCGCGACCAGGGCGCCCGCGCCTTGCGCGCGATGGTATCGGCGGCACGCGCGCTATCCGCCAAGGGTCGGCCGATCGCTATCTTCCCCGAAGGTACCCGAGTGCGGCATGGTGAAGCGCCGCCGCTGCAGGCGGGGTTCGCCGGGCTTTACAAGCTGTTGGGCCTGCCCGTGGTGCCGGTCGCGGTGGATAGCGGGCGGATATTCCACCGGCTGTGGAAGCGGCGCGGGACGATTACCATCCGGTTTGGCGCCCCGATCGAACCGGGCCTGCCGCGCGAGGAGATCGAGGCACGGGTGCGCGCGGCGATCAATGCATTGAATACGGGCGAGGCTACCTAACCCTCGGCCCCGTGATCCGACCGCCCGAAATCGGGCCGCGCATCGTCCTGACCCTCGGCGATGATCGAGCGGCGCACCGCGCGGGTGCGGGTGAAATGGTCGAACAGCGCCGGCCCGTCGCCCACCCGTATAGCGCGTTGCAGCGCGGTCAGGTCCTCGGTAAAACGTTGCAGCATTTCGAGCACCGCGTCCTTGTTGGACAGGAACACGTCGCGCCACATCGTCGGGTCCGACGCGGCAATGCGGGTGAAATCGCGAAAGCCGCCGGCCGAATATTTGATCACCTCGGAGCGGGTGACTTCCTCAAGATCGGAGGCGGTGCCCACGATCGTATAGGCGATCAGATGCGGCAGGTGGCTGGTGACGGCCAGCACCCGGTCGTGATGCGCGGCATCCATGAACTCCACCCGCGCGCCCAGTGCCTGCCACAGGCCGGCCAGCCGCGAAACCTGGGCGAGGAGCGCGTTCTCTGGCGGCGTGATGATGCACCAGCGGTTGTGGAACAGGCTGGCAAAGCCGGCGTCGGCGCCCGAATTTTCGGTGCCGGCGACCGGATGCGCCGGGATGATCGAACCGCGCGCGGCATGGCCCGGCAACGCCTCGGCGAGCGCCTGCGCCACCGCCAGCTTGCAGGAGCCGACATCGCTGATCACCGCGCCCGCCGGCACGGACCCGGCGATGGCGGCGGCGGCGTCGCCCATCACGCTGGGCGGCACGCACAGGATCACCAAATCGGCATTGGCCGCCGCCTCGGCAGCGGTATCGCAAATTGTGCCGGCCAGCCCGCGCACGGCGGCGCGGGCACGGGTCGCGGGATCAAGGTCATAGCCGGTGGTGACCGCGCCCGGCATATGCGCCGCAATCGCCAGCCCGATCGAACCGCCGAGCAGCCCCAGGCCGATGATCGCAATGCGGGCGAAGGGCTCCTCCGCGCTGCTCAAGCCCGTCAGCGTGGCGTCCGTCATCCGGCCGCGTCCGCCAGTTCGCGCAAACCCGCGGTGATGGCGTCCATCTGTGCGGCCGTGCCGATGGTGATGCGCAAACCATGCGGCAGCCCCTGCCCCGGCAGCCAGCGGGTGATCGTGCCCCGCGCCGCAAGGCCGTTGTACGCAACCTCGGCTGTCAGCGCGCCGTCGAACAGGATCAGCACGAAATTCGCCTCGCTGGGCACGGCGCGGATGCCATGGTCGCCCAGACGATCCAACGCGGCGACGAAACGCCCGCGCTGCGCCGCATTGTGCCGCCGCGAGGCCGCGACAAAGCCCTGATCGCCGATCGCGGCCAGCGCGGTCGCCTGCGCGCTGTTGTTGATGTTGAACGGCCCCCGGATGCGGTTGAGAATCTCGACCAGCGCCGGTGCCCCGGTCGCCCAGCCTACCCGCTCGCCCGCCAGCCCGTAAGCCTTGGAGAAGGTACGCATCACCAGCACATTGCTATACGCTGCCGCCAGGTCCAGCGCGCCATCATCGTCCGCCGGGTCGACATATTCGGCATAGGCCTGATCGACCACGAGCAGCACGTCTCCCGGCAAGCCGGCATGCAACCGTGTCAGTTCTTCGCGGGCGATATAGCTGCCCGTGGGGTTGTTGGGGTTGGCGATATAGACCACGCGGGTCTGCGGCGTCACTGCGGCCAGCAGCGCGTCGATATCGGTGCCGTAATCGCTGTCGGTTGCCACCACCGTGGTCGCGCCGCAACGCCGCGCGGCGATGTCGTAGAGCGAAAATCCATAGCGCACATAGACCACCTCGTCGCCCGGCCCGGCAAAGGCGCTGGCCGCCACGGTCAGCAATTCGCCCGAACCGGTGCCCATCACGATCCGCGCCGGATCGATGCCATGCAGGCTGCCGATGGCGGTGCGCAGCGCGGTACTGTCGGGATCGGGGTAAAGCGACGGCACCACCGCTCCTGCGCGCGCAGCCAAGGCCAAGGGGCTGGTGCCCAGCGGGTTCTCATTGGCCGACAGCTTGACGAGCGGACAGCCATCGGCCCCGGCCGATTTGCCCGGCACATAGGCATGGATCGCCGCGATCCATGGCTTGGACACGGGGGGCTTGGGCGTCGGGGCTGAGGTCGGCTGGTCGGACATAGCGGCTGGAGCTTAGCAGCATGGCCCGGTTTTACCAGTTTGTTCAGGCGCGTTGCGACGGGGAAGCCTGTGTGCAGACCTGACGGTCCGCAAGCCTGTTCCATCCGCGCCCCCTCCCGACCTCATGAAGCGCCCCGGGTTTCCCGGAGGCTCCTACTTGTGAGAAGGAGCCCCCATGAGCAAGACGACGAACAAGTTTTCACCTGAAGTCCGTGAGCGTGCGGTTCGGATGGTTGACGAGCATCGTGCCGATTACGGTTCGGAATGGGCGGCGATGACCTCGATCGCTGGCAAGATTGGCTGCACCGCCGAGACTTTGCGCCGCTGGTGCCGTGAGGAGGCGAGCCGACGATCGGGACCAGCGGCGCAGACCGCCACTGACAAGGACCGGCTGAAGCTGCTGGAGCGCGAGGTGAAGGAACTGCGGCGGGCCAACGAGATCTTGCGCAAGGCGTCGGCATATTTTGCGCAGGCGGAGCGAGCCAGAGAACCTTGGCGCCAAGGCAAATGGTGATGTCGTTTATCGACGGCCACCGCGGGGAACTGGGTATCGAGCCGATCTGCCGCGAACTGGCAGTCGCCCCTTCATCTTACCACGAACACACTTCCCGACTTCCCGACTTGCCGACCCCGCCAAGCGGTCGGCCCGTGCCCGGCGCGATGACGAGATCAAGCAGCAGATTAGTCAAGTCCATGAAGCCAGCTCGGGGCTCTATGGCACGCGCAAGGTGTGGCACCAGATGCGCCGCGAGGGAAGCAAAGTGGCCAAATGCACGGTGGAGCGGCTGATGCGGGCCATGGGCTTGGCAGGGGTAAGGCGCGGAAAGACAACGGTTACGACGGTCAGCAATCCCAAGACTGCGTGCCCGCTGGACAAGGTCAACCGCAAATTCCGCGTCAGCCGGCCCAATGCGCTGTGGGTGGTCGACTTCACCTACGTCCACACTTGGGCAGGGTTTGTATAGGGAATTATATACGTAACTAGACAGATTCTCCTTGCGCGCCCGGTCTATTTAAAATACATGATTAGACAGAACACGGGGATATGAGATGGCGCAGAAGGCTCCAGGTAGAAGCGATCGCACCGGCCTTACGGTGTTGCAGCTGTTTCAGATGTTCCCCGACGAAGCGTCAAGCCTCAAATGGCTTGAGGATGTCCGTTGGCCCGATGGCGAGCGCCACTGCCCCCATTGCGGTTCGCTCAAAACGGCAGCCGTGAAGAACGAAAAGCCGATGCCCTATCACTGCGGTGAGTGCCGGCAGTATTTCAGCGTGAAGACCGGCACGGTGATGCAGTCGAGCAAAGTGGCCCTGCAAAAGTGGGTCATCACCATGTACCTTATGTCCACAAGCCTGAAGGGGGTGTCGAGCATGAAGCTCCACCGCGATCTCGGCGTCACGCAAAAGACGGCTTGGCTTCTCGCGCAGAAGGTTCGCCAAGGATGGATTGATGGCAGCGGCAAGCTCACCGGCGAGGTTGAGGTTGATGAAACCTATGTGGGCGGCATCGAGAAGAACAAGCACCGCAACAAGCGCCTGAATGCCGGGCGCGGTGCCGTTGGCAAGGTGGCCGTCATCGGCGCCAAGGAGCGCAACGGGAAAATCAAGGCAGGCATCATCGAGAAAACCGATGCCGCGACCTTGCAAGGCTTCGTCCGTGAAAGCGCCGAAACGGGGACAATGATCTTTACCGACGACCACAAGGGCTATACCGGCCTG
>JANXUK010000043.1 GCA_025356275.1 Sphingomonadales bacterium
CCGCGCCTTCAACTCCTACGATAACATCGTCGATCATTGCTGCGAGGCATGGAACAAACTTATAGATCAGCCATGGCACATCATGACCATCGGTCGGCGCAAATGGGCACATGGGTCATGATCAATGCAGGTTGGTATAAGTGGTCAGGTCATGGATCCGCCCGGCCGCTTTGATGGCGGGGACGAAAATGGTCGGGTACTATCGGCCCGCGCCGCTTGTGGGACCAGCGGATCAGCGCCTCGGCACCGATGATCCGCCCGCTGTCCAGCGCCATCTTGGGCTGATAGGCCAGCCAGAAATCGCCATCGGCCAGCGCCGCATTCAGCTCGCCCAGCAGCGCCCGCGCAATCACGGCATGCGGATCGCGGGCGCTGCCCTCCGCGACGCCGAACGTGGGCGTGACCGATGGAGCGCGCGCCGACGCTGATCGACGAATGGAACAGCGCCGAGAGCCCCTTGAACTGATCGGCCCAGCTTTGGTGATCGCCGTCGGCCATGGTCCAGGCCAGCGCATTTTCCTCGACGCGGTAGATCGTGCTCGCCGCCGCTGCCAGGCTCAGCCGCTCACCCGGTTGATCAGCTCGGCCTTTTGCCGGGGGCTGATCATCGAGGCGATCTCGCTGAAATGCTGGATACGGGCGACCGCGATGCAGAGCGACGGACGTCGGGGCGATCGACGTCGGGCGGAGGACAGTGGTCACCACTGGCGTAGTTCCCGCCGCTGGTGCCGCGACGGTGCCGCCGCCGCGCCCGGAGCGGTCGTCACGGCCGCCGCCGCGCCCGGCATTCCTGCCGCCGCCTTTTCGCCTGCGATCAAGGCGTATGTTGGCAGGGCCCTGACAAATTCGGATCTTGCCGCGCTCGGCCACGCGGTTGCCGTCTCGCGCGGCGAAGCGGGCTGGTGTTTGCCACTGCCTTTGTGGCGCCGCAAACGCTGACATGGGGCCGCTGACGGTTAAACTCGATGAAGGCGTGATAACCCGCATTCAGGTCAGCAGCACCCGGAATGCGCAGGTGCTGCGTGTGCTCGACAAGCTGACCGGCCATACCCCCTCCGCCAGCGTGACCGAACGGCAGAGCGCGCTATTGTCCGACATTCCCCGGGTCACCGTCAACAAGGTCAGCTTCGTGGCGCAGGGCGATCAGGGCGTGTTGCTGGTCGATATCAAGGAAGCCCGCATCACCGTCACGCTGGGCATGGAAAGCTATGGCAGCGGCCTGTGGGCCCGGTCCGCGCGGCGGCGGTGGGGGAGGCCAATAGCGCGCTGGCACCCGGCGACAGGAGGGGCACCGCGATCTATGGGCGGTTGCGGCCGGGCGGCGTGCGGGAGGCTCCGGGCAAATTCAATCTGACGATGGAAGGCGCCGCGGCGTTAAAAGCGGTGGAGGCCGGCGGCAATGTGACCCCTCGGGTCAATGTGCAGTTGCTGCGGCGGTTCTAACCGGCGTGCGCGGAAACACCCTGCCGACGAATGCGCAGCCGGCGCATCCGCCAGCTTTGCAGCGCCGCCGCCAGCGCGAAGATCAGCGCGAAGGCGGTGAATTCGGCCGCGCTCAACAATCGCGGCAATCGAACCGAGACGGCGTCGCGGTACAACACATAGCTGGGCGCGGCGATCGGCAGGTTGAGCGTGCCATACAACACGCGAATCGTCCCGGGCAGGCCGCCTCGCACCAGAATGCCGTCGCGCCCGGGCAGAGCAAAACTGCCATCGGCGCGCCGGCTCATCTGCACGAAGAACCGCCCGCTGCTGCCGGCATCCCCGCTGCCGTCGTTCAAGTGCGCGAAGGCGGTTTCCCTTTGGCCGATGACATAGGATGTATTCATCACCAGCACGCGCCGGTCCGGCTGTCCGCCGATCAAGCGCACCGGCCCGTCCGGGAGGTTCGGGCCCCATGACGACACCGACATAACCCTGCGCGCACCGCCGGTGATCGGCGTGCTCAGCGCCAGAACCCAGGCGATCGCCGCCACAAGACCCAATATAAGCGCGATGATCACGAATAGCCGGCGGCTGTCGGCGGCGACCGCGTAACCGTTGGCCCCGCGGCTCGATTCGTAAGTCCCGCCGCGCCGCCGCCAGATGCGGTTGATACTATAGGCCGGAATGACACAGATCGCCACGATTCCCGCGACATTGGCGGCGGGCAGGAAAAAATCGAACCGCGCGATCTCCCACTCGGCCAGCCATCGGAACAGTCCGGCATAGGCATAGGCCAGCCACAGGCCCAGCAAGCCGACCACCACCACCGCCGTGAGCCACAGGCGCCAGATCACCGCCATGCCCTTCACTCCATAAATCCGCGCGACCGGCGCGGTTCGGCCAGATCGCATGCCCTGTCATCGCATGCCGCCCCGTCCCGCACTATCGACGATTGATCCGCCGCGCGCGCGCGTGGCGGGACCGGGGCGGCATGTCGAAAACCGGGCCGAATCGCCGAAAAACAGTGGGTCAGCAGCCCGCCGCCGCCATCTGGCCCGGCGCTGTATCGCTGCAATACGGATAGAGTTTACCCCTATTCGGGCCAAAATGGGCGCAAGCTTTGTGTTCAACATGGGGGGTCTACGGTACGAATTTATACAGATGCAGACCTCCCCTCCCCTCGACAACACCCCAGTGTTTCTTGCTGACACACCAGTGTTCCTTGCGGATACCGCCTTGTTTCCTCCCGTGGTGCGCCCGTCCGGTCGGGGGGGTAGGGTGATTTACGGCAATTGGTTTGTGCTGCTGTGTGCGGCGGTGTTCGCCGCGCCGGGTCTGGTGGCGCTGGGCCGCGATGTGTGGACCACCGAACAAGGCGCGCATGGCCCGATCATTCTGGCCACCGGGCTGTGGCTGCTGTGGCATGAGGGCGCGTTTGTCACGCGCCGGCCGGGGCATCTGGGGGCCGCCTGTGGTTGGATCGCGCTGGTGGGGGCGGTGATGGTGTTCGCCGCGATCATCGGCAAGCTGTGGCTGCAATGGGCGGCGAGCTATCTTGGCCTGCTGGGCGTGCTATATGCCTGTATCGGGCGCGATGCGATGCGGCGCCTGTGGTTTCCGCTGTGCTACCTGATGTTCCTGGTGCCCCCGCCGCAGGGGATCATCGTGCCGCTGACCCGCGCGCTGAAGCTGGGCATTGCCGATTGGTCCGTGTCGCTGCTGGCGGCTGCCGGGTACGAGGTCGCCAAGTCGGGCGCGTCACTGTTCATCGATTCGTATGAGCTGGTGGTGGCGGCGGCCTGTTCGGGGCTCAATTCGCTGGTCAGCCTGCTCGCGGTCGGGCTGTTCTATGTCTATCTGCGGCACCGGGCGAATTGGCATTATGCGGCGCTGATCGGGGTGCTGATCGTGCCGGTGGCGCTGCTGGCCAATCTGCTGCGGGTGGTGATCCTGCTGCTGATCACGCATTATGCCGGGATCGAGGTCGCACAGGGCGTGCTGCATGATGCGACCGGGTTGATGACCTTCTTCATCGCGCTGGGCTCGCTGATCGTGCTGGACCTGGCGTTGGAGCCGTTCGCGGCGCGCTGGATGGGGGGCGGGCGTCATGGCTGACCGCGCCACCTTGAACGCGGCGATGGGCCGGCGCGAGCTGATGCTGGGCGGGCTGATGCTGGCGCTCACGACGGCGGGCCTGGCGCTGCGCCCGGTGCGGAGCTTTGCGAGGCTGGCGCCCGATACGCTGAACCGCATCATCCCGCAGCAGATCGGCGGCTATAGCTTCGCCTCGGTTGATGGGCTGATCACGGCCCAGACCGATGACCTGACCCAGCGATTGTACGATCAGGTGCTGACCCGGATGTATGTCGCGCCGGGGCAAAGCCCGATCGGCCTGCTGATCGCCTATGGCAGCGCCGAGGATGAGGGGTTGCAGCTGCATCGCCCCGACGAATGCTATCCGGCGCAGGGCTTTGTCCTGTCCAATATGCACCGCACGCCGATCGCTCTGGCGGGCCATGCGATCAGCGCCACCGCGCTGACCGCCGCGCGCGCCGACCGCACCGAGCAACTGCTGTTCTGGACGCGGATCGCCGGCATTTTCCCATCCGAATCGCGCGATGAACGCCGCGCCATCGTGGCCGAGAATCTGCGCGGGCGGTTGCCCGATGGCGTGCTGGTCCGCCTGTCGATGACAGCGCGCGATGCCGTGCCTGCCACCGCGCGGCTGACGCAATTTTCACAAGCCTTGATCGGCTCGCTGGGGGCTCCGGCCCGGCGGCTGCTGATGGGGCAGGCTGGTTAGGCGCCATTGGTGCCGGGGTACAACAGGGGTGGTATGATGCGAAATCTGGTTGGAATGGTGCCGCGCCCTGCCGTGTTGGTGGCCGCTATGCTGTCGCCGTTGCTGGCCTCGCTGGCAGCCTGCAACCATAATACGCCCAGCGGGCAGGTGATGGCCCGCGTCAACGGCGACACCATTACCCAGCGTGACGTGCAGGCCGAAGTGGTCGCGGCGCAGGTGCCGGCCACCGCCAATCTCAAGGCGATTCTGCCCGGCGTGATGAACGCCATCGTCGACCGCAAGATCGTCTCGGCCGAGGCCAAGCGTATCGGGCTGGATTCGTCGCCCGAATACCTCGCGCTGTCGCGCCGCGCCGATGAGGTGATCCTGGGGCAGGCGCTGCTCGAAAAGTGGCAGGCCGAACAACCGCGCCCCAGCGATGACGAGATCCGCGATTTCATCGCCCGCAACCCCCAGATGTTCGGCCAGCGCAAGCTGATGCGCGTCGATCAGCTGCGGCTGGAAGGTGCCTCGGTGAATACGCGCGCTTTGCAGCCGTTGCATTCGATCGATGCGGTCGCGCAATATCTGACCGCCGCCAGAGTACCCTTCACTCGCAGCCAGAACGTCGTCGATTCCGCCGCGATGCCAGCCGCGATGATGCGCGAGCTGGACGCCTCGCCGCCGGGCGAACCTATCGCCGATGAAGAAGGCGGCGCACTTGTGATCAGCGCGGTGCGCGACACTCGTCCGGTACCCGAGGCCAGCGACAGCGAGCATGCCGCGATCGATGCGATGATCCACGCCAAGGTGTTGGAGAAGGTGGCGCATTTGCGTGCGACCTCCAGAATGTCGTTTCAGCCCGGCGTGATAGACGCAAAACCGGCAGCGTCTGCGGCGGGAACGACCCAATGATGGGCGGTGTATCCATACCTGCCTCCGGGGTTTCGGCCGCTGCGCTGATCGTGCTTGGCGTGTCCATCATCGCTGGCGCCGCTGTGCCTGCCGCTGCGCAAACCAGCGGGACCATCGGCACTACGGTGGAGTTCAACGACAATGTCTTCGATCTGCCCGCCGGGGTGACCTATGCCAATGGCCGGGGCGACCGGATCTATGAGCTGGCCGGTGCGCTCGACGTCCGCCAGAAGCTGGGTGATGTCGACCTGCATATCGACGCCAATGCGCAATATCAGAAATACGACGCCAATTCCGCCTTCGACAATTTCAACTACATGTTGCGCGCCAAGATGAAGCGCGCGCCCGATCAGCGGGCCGGTTTCGACATCACGCTGGAATCCGACCGCCGGCTCAGCAGCTTCGCCAACCTGTTCACTATCCAGCGCAATATCCAGCAATTCACCGATGCCGACGCGCGGGTGTTCGTGCCGGTCACTGGCGAAATTTCGATGGTCGCCAAGGGTGATTTCCGCGCGGCCAGCAATTCGTCCCAGCTGTTTCAGGTCAATGATTTCCGTCGCTATGGCGGGGGCGCCGGCCTGGCGTGGTATTCGCCGCTGGGCAATATCCTTGAACTGACCGTCGATTATGACGTCGCCAAGGGCACGGCGCCCCGGCTGGTCACGATCGGCGGGGTGAGCAGCGATCAGCGCACCGATCTCACCGATATTTCGGGCGAGATGCTGCTGCAATATGCCATCTCGCCGCTGTCCAGCATCCGCGCCGATGTCGCCTATGTGCATCGCCGTGATCATACGGCGCTGGCGCATGACCGCGATGGCCCGTTTGGCGAGATCAGCTTCGATTATCGTCCGCGCGCCAGCTTCGTCCTGATCGCGCGGGCGGGGCGCCGACAGGAGACGCTGGATTCGCTCTATATCGACTCGCTGCGCGACAATTACGCGGGGCTGGAGGCGCGGATTCGCGTGCTTGGCCGCCTCGATATCAACGCCTCGATCCTTGCCGAATGGCGGCGCTATTTCGCGGACCCAGTGATCGCCGCAGCTATTCCCGACCATAGCGAGACCGACGGACAGCTGACGCTTGGCGGCCAATATCCGATCTCCGACCGGTTCACGCTGGGCGGGCAGTACATCCATTATTTCCGCAATTCTTCCCTGGCCTCGGCCAATTACAGCGCGAACGTCTTCGACCTGACCCTGTCGATGCGGTTCGGCGCCGAGCCTACCAACTGAAACGGATTGGACGATGCAGATGACACCTCGCACGAAGCCTCTTGCCATCGGTATCCTCTTCGCGCTGGGGTTCGGCCCCGGATTTGCCGGGCCTGCGGCCGCGCAGCTTGACGCGGGCTCGCTGGCCACCGTTGCACCGTCGCAGCTCGCGCTGCCGATGATTGCCGGCGCGGATTCCAGCTATGCGGTGGGGCCGGGCGATCTGCTCAATATCAGCGTCTATCGCTCGCCGGACCTGACCTCGCAAATGCGGGTGGCCGGCGATGGCACGATCATCTTTCCCGGTGTGGGCAGCGTGCAGGTCGGCCAGATGACCGCCGCCGACATCGCCCGCCGGCTGGCGCGCGAGCTGAAAACCAAGGGCATCCTGATCGACCCGCAGGTCAATGTGCTGGTATCCGAAGTGCGCGCGCATGTGGTGCAGGTGATCGGTCAGGTTGGACGTCCGGGCCAGATCCCGATCGATAGCGATGGGCTGTCGCTGGTGGCGGTGCTGGCGCGGGCGGGCGCGAATTTCAGCAATGGCAGCAGCGTCGTCAATGTGGTGGGCAAGGATGGCCGGCACGAAAGCTTCCTGATCGCCGACCTTACCGCCGGCGGCAAGGACCGGCCCGCGCGCGGCGGCGACATCCTCGTCGTTCAGGCGCCCGCTACCGTCTATGTCGCCGGGCAGGTCGGACATGCCGGCGGCTATCCGATCGATGTCGGGATGACCGTGGGGCAGGCGCTGGCGTTGGGCGGCGGCATCTCGGCCACCGGCAGCAGCGGGCGCATCACGCTGACCCGCAAGACGCCCGATGGGCAGGCGCAGGTCTATCGCCACGTCGATCAGGCGATGGCGGTGATGCCCAACGATCTCATCACGGTTCAGCAACGCGTTTTTTGAACGCCCGCACCCTCTTGCCTCGCAGTAGGATATTTTTATGAATATCAATCAGGTCCTTATCATCCTTGCGGCGCGCTGGCGGCTGGTGGCGATTGCCACGCTGGCGGTGTTGGGCCTGGCGCTGATCTGGGTACTGTTCGCGCCCGACAGGTATCAGGCAACCGCGCAGGTTCTGGTCGATGTCCGCGCGCCGGCTACCGTCAATGTGGCAGGCGATCCGGGCGTCGCGCCGCAACTTTCGCCCGATTACGTATCGACCCAGGTCGATGTCATCCGGTCCGCAAGGGTGGCGGCGGGCGCGGTGCGCAAGCTGGGCATTCTCAACGATGCCGATGCGATGGATGAATTCCGCCGCTCGGGCAGTCAGGGTGACCCGGAAACCTATTTCGCCGAGAATCTGGCGCGCAGCCTGCAGATCACGCCCTCGGTGTCATCGCGGGTGATCTCCATCGCCTATGCCAGCAAGCGGCCGCAGCAGGCCAGCGATGTCGCCAACGCCTTTGCCGATGCCTATCGCGATGTCTCGCTGGAGCTGCAGCGGGAGCCGGCCCGCAATGAGGCGCGCGACTACCGGCAGAGCATCAGCGATGTCGCAGGCCGCCTCGCCGCCGCCGAGACCCAGCTGGCCACCATGCGCCAGCAGCTGGGCATCACCGCCACCGGGCCGGATGGTACCGACAGCGAGGATGCGCGGCTGGTCGCACTCTCCACCCAGCTGGCGGTGGCGCAGGCCAATGCGGCGGCGCAGAACCAGCGCGCAGCGGGGGGTGCTTTGCCCGATGCGTTGCAGAACCCGGTGATCCAGTCGATCCAGAACGAGATCGCCAAGGACGAGTCACAGCGTCAGCAGCTTGCCGCCTATGCCGGCCCCAACAACCTCGATTATCGCCAGTTGACGGGCCGGCTCGGCGCGCTGCGCAGCCAATTGGCCCAGCAGCGCGGGATGGTAGCGCGCGGCGCGGCGGTATCCTCGGCGCAGGCCAGCGCCAGCGCCGCCCAGATGCAGCGCGCGGTCGCCAGCCAGCGCGCCCGCGTCATCGCCAACCAACAGGCGCATGGCAGCATCGCGGCGCTCGAGGAGAACGTCCAGAACCTCAAGACCGCGTATAATGCGCTGGTCGCCAAGCAGATGCAAAGCTCGGTTCTGGGTGCCGCCGATCAGAGCAATGTGGTGATCCTGTCGCGGGCCAGCGTGCCGTCGCTGCCGTTCGGCCTGCCCAAGCTGCTGCGGCTCATCGTGGGGGCCTTGCTGGGCGCATTCCTCGGCGCGGTCATCGCCATCGTGGTGGAGCTGGTCGATCAGCGCCTGCGCCGCTCCGAAGATGTCGAGATCTGGCTGGGCATTCCCGACCTCGGCAGCGTGCGCAAGCCCGAGCTGGCGGCGCCGCGCCCCCGGCTGCTGGGCATGACCTCGCGCTATCTGCCCGGCCCGGCCGATCGGATGGCGGTATGAACGAGGCCCAGGATCACGGCCCCCAGCAAGGCCAAGCCCCCAATTCCGACCCGACAGAGGACATCCACAACCATGCGCAACACCCTGAATCGCAATCCGGTGAGCCCGCGATGATGCTGGGCGATGCAGACCAGCCGGCGCTGGATCATGGACTGCCTTCGCCCGAGGATTTGCTGATCGAACCGGCGCCCCGAAGCGCGCCCGCCGATGTGCACGCCAGCCCGCATTGGGCGGGGGAGCCGGTGGCCTTCACCCAGCCGCATTCCAGCGAGGCGGAGGATTATCGTTCGATCCGCAATGCGCTGGCGCTGCGCTGGTTCAAACATCCGCAGGGCGAGAAATCGCTGGCGGTGATCAGCACGGCGCGGCACGAGGGGCGTTCGCTGATGGCGGCGAACATCGCGGTATGCTGCGCGCAGGTCGGCTTTCGGACGCTGCTGGTCGACGCCGATATGCGACACCCCAGCCTACATCAGCTGTTCAACCTCGACGACAGCAAGACCGGCTTTTCCGCCTGCCTGACCGGACAGGTGCGCCGCCCGGAATATCAGCCGATTGCGACGATGCCCTCGCTTTGCGTGCTGCCGGTGGGTGTGCTGCCGCTCAATCCGCAGGAATTGCTGTTGCGCAATTCGCTCGACCGCTTTGTGGCCGAGGCGAAGGAGCAGTTCGAGATGATCATCTTCGATACGCCGGCCGCCTCGGTGGGATCGGATTATCAGATCATCGGCGCGGCGGCGGGCGGTGCGCTGATGGTCACGCATCAGGCGCTGACCAAGGTGCGCCATGCCAGGCATCTGGTCGGACAATGCAAGGGGTTTGGCATCCGCGTGGTCGGTTCGGCGATGCTGGCGGGCGGGTGATGCGGCGGCGGGGGGTGATCGGGGCATGAGTATGGCCGCCCGCATCATGGCGCCCGCCGGCGCGCGCCAGCGCGACGCTGTTCCCGGCGCCGGCGCGCGCCAACGTCCCGCGGCTCTGGATGCCAGCGTGGTGACGCGCCTTGCGGCCGATGCCTATCGCCCCGAGATCGACGGGTTGCGCGCGGTGGCGGTGGTGCCGGTGGTGTTGTTCCATGCCGGGGTGGCCGGGCTGTCGGGCGGATTTGTCGGGGTTGACGTGTTCTTCGTCATCTCGGGGTTCCTCATCACCCGGATCATCCACCGCGAGGTGCAGGAGCAGCGCTTTTCGCTCCGCCAATTCTATCAGCGGCGGGTACGGCGCATCCTGCCCAACCTGCTGGCGATGGCGCTGGTGACGACGCTGGTGGCGCTGGCGGTGCTGATCCCGTTCGATCTCAACCGTTTTGGACAGAGCCTGGTCGCGACGCTGGGTTTTGCCGCGAACATCTATTTCTGGCTGCGTACCGGCTATTTCGACCCTGCCTCGGCGCAGTCACCGCTGCTCCACACCTGGTCATTGGGGGTGGAGGAGCAATATTATCTGATCTTTCCGCTGATCCTGATGGGGTGTGCCCGCGTGCGCCCGGCGCGGCTCAAACCGGCGATCTGGGCGATGCTGGGGGCATCTTTCGCACTGGCGCTGTGGGAGGTGGCGGAGGCGCCCAATGCTGCGTTTTACCTCCCGTTTGCGCGGTGGTGGGAGCTGATGGTGGGCTCTGTGCTGGCGATCGGTGGCTTGCCCGGCATCCGCAGCGCGTGGCTGCGTGAGGGGTTGGCGCTGGGCGGGATGTTGGCGATTGGTGGGGCGGTGGTTTTCTTCGATGCGACCACGCCGTTTCCGGGGCTGGCGGCGCTGGCGCCATGTCTGGGGGCGGGGGTGGTGCTGCACGCGAGCGGTGATGGTGAGACGATGGTTGGGCGCGTGCTGGCGATGCCGGTGCCACGCGGCATCGGGGTGATCTCCTATTCGCTCTACCTGTGGCATTGGCCGATTATTGTATTCGCTGGATATATCCTGCAACGCGCCTTCCTGCCCGGTGAAGTGGTGCTGGTTCTCGTCGCGACCGCGGCAATGGCGGTGCTGGCCTGGCGGTTGATCGAGCAGCCGATGCGGCGTGCGTCATGGCCGATCGGGTGGATCGTGCTGGGCGGTGCGGGCGTCGCCGGAGTGCTGGCTGGGGTCAGCGTGCTGCTCGTTGCCTCAGGCGGGTTGCCCGGGCGGTATGCGCCAGACATCCGCCGGCTGGCGCTGGCGACCCAGGACATCAATCCCGCGCGCGCCGCCTGTGACACCCCGTCGACGGCGCGTATTGCCAGCGGTTCGGTCTGCGCCGTTGGGGCGCCGGGCGTCGCGCCCAGCTTCGCGGTGATCGGCGACAGTTTTGGCGACGCGATGATGCCGGGGTTCGACGCCGCCGCGCGCCGCGCCGGGCGCAGCGGGCTGGTGCTGACCCATGAGGGTTGCGCGATGCTGGACGGCGCGGGAAACTCGTTGTCGTGCCGCGCGGCCTCGGACGCCAGCTTTCGCCTGGTCGCGGCCCATCCGGCCATCCGTCAGGTGTTTCTGGTGGCGCGCTGGACCGGCTGGGTGGAAGGCAATCGTAGCGGGCTGTTCCGCGAAGACGGCCTGCGGCTCACCGATGATCAGTCGCGCATTCGTAACGTCGCCGAGAATGCCCGCGTGATCGCGCGCGGTCTGGCGCGCACCGTGGCAATGCTGCGCGGGCGCGAGCTGATCGTGGTGGCCGGCATGCCTGAGCAGCAGGTTCATGTGCCGCAATATGCCAGTTTGCGCGCGCGCTTCGGCATGGCGGCGCCGGGCTTGCCGCGCGCGGCGTATGACCTGAGACAGGCCGATACGCTGAGACTGCTGCGCGCGGCGCAGGCGCGGACCGGCTTCCGCCTGATCGATATGGGCGCCGCGATGTGTGATGCCGCGCAATGTCCGGTCGTTCGCGCAGGCGCGGCGCTTTATGTCGACGATAATCACCCGTCGCGCACCTATGCGCTGGATCTGGGCCGGATGTTCGATCCCGCGCTGGCCCCCGCGCTGGCCCAGGGGCAGGCCCAGGGGCAGGCCCAGGGGCAGGCCCAGGGCCAGGGATCGCGGCATTCCGTAACGGCTCGCAAGGGAGCATGAGCATGGCTGAAGTGTTGGTGGCCGCGCCCGGCATCTCGCGGCCGCTTCCGCTGGAGGGGCTGGTAAGGCTACGCCCGCCGCAGGCCGCTGCACTGTCGCCGTTTACCATCCTTCAGGCTTTGGTGCTGATGCTGGTGATCTATGTGTTCACCCAGATGTTCGTGACGGCGGGCCCGTTCATGTTCACGCTGGAGGTGACGCTGCGCTATCTGTTGTGGCCGTTGATCGTGCTGGGGACCTGTGTTCATGTGTCCCGTCGGGGCATGATGGATCTGCTCGATCCGTTCAGCCTGTTCCTGCCATTCTTTGCGATCGGCATCATCGCATCGCTGACCAGCATGGACCCGATCGGCGCGTGGCGCGACCTGATGTTCTGGCTGCTGGGGGCAGCGGGGGCCAGCGTTGTGGGCCGGCAATTGGGCGAGCGGCTGGTGATGCAGATGCTGTTCTGGGCCTTCGGGCTGGCGATGTTGCTCTCTATTGGCGCGGCGCTGCTGCTGCCGGGCATTGGGCTCACCGCCGATTTGCGCGCCGGATCGGCGGCGTGGCAAGGGGTGTTTCAGGGCAAGAACTGGCTCGGGTTCTATGCCGCGATGGCGCTACTGGCGGCGCTGGCAGTGCCGGGGGTGGCCCAGGCGGCGCGGTTCGCGGTGCTGGCGGCCAGCATGGTCTGCCTGTATTTCGCGCATTCGAGCGGGGCGGTCGCCAATGCCGCGCTGCTCGCCGCCTTCTTGGCCAGCCTTGCGGTGACCCGGCGCCTCAAGCTTTCGGTGCCTTTACAGGCTGCGGTTGTGGCCCTTGTCCTGACGCTGTTGCTGATTGCGGCGGCGGTGTTCTGGGATCAGATCCTGGGCCTTGCCGGGCGCGATGCCACGCTGACCGGGCGAACCGTGGTATGGGAATTGTATGGCCAGCGCGCTCTGGATTACTGGCTGTTGGGTGCTGGCCCGGGCAGCTTTACGCATCTGGCGCCCGCCACGGCGGATATCGGGCTCGGCCTGCAGGGGCTTGGCATGATCCAGACGCCGCATAATCTGTATATTGCGGTGTTTGGTGAGGTTGGCATTTTCGGCTTTTGCGCATTTTTCGGCGCGATGCTTTACCTCGTTGCGGTGCTGCCGTTCCGGTTTGCCGGGCGCGGGCCGGTGGTTCTGTCCAGCTTCTGTTTTTTGGTGCTGGTCAGCGGCATCAATGAGACGCATCAGGTGTTCGGATTGGGCATCGGGGTGTTTGTCATCATCCTGTTGAAGTCGGCGCTGGGCCATGGTGAGGGCGGGGCGCTGGTGGCGACGGCGCCTGCGGCGCCTCGGGCTCCGGCGCCCGAGACGGCCTATGCCGCCAGCCGCTTCCCCGCCGTTCTGGGCTGATCGGATGATGCAGGCGGCAGCAACGTGGTCCCCGCTGCCGCATCGGCTGGTCGCGCTGAAAGCCAATGCCGCGACCCGTTTTCTCACCGCGCTGGCGCCGACCGGGGCTGCACTGGTGTTTCAGTTTGCCACCTTCTGGGTTACGGCGCGCGGGCTGGGCGTCGCTCAGTTCGGGCAATATGCCGCGATCATCGCGCTGGCCGCCATTCTGGTTGAGATCGCCGGAGGGGGCAGCGGCGATCTGCTGGTGCGCGCAGTGTCGCGCGATCCGTTGCGAATGCCGGCCTATTTCGGCAATCTGGTGGTTCTGGTCGCGCTGACCACCGCGCCGATCGTGATGATCGGGGTCTTGGTGGCGCTGGCGGTGACGGGCTCGGGCCTGTCGCCTGTCACCATCGCGGTCGGCCTGTTGGGGGAGGTGATCGCGGCGCGGGTCTCCGCTTCGTCCGAGATGATGATGATCGCGCATGGGCATATTGTCCGCGCCAGCTGCGTGCGGGTGCTGACCGGCATGACCCGCCTCACCGCCGCCGCGCTGTTCTTTGCGCATGGCCGCACGTTGGATGGCTGGGTGTGGGTGGTGCTGGCGCAGTCCGCCGTGCTGGCGGCGGCGCTGATCTGGTATCTGGTGCGGCTGTATGGGGCGCCCCGGCTGTGCTGGCTGCGCGGGGAGACCGGGGCGGGGCTGGCCTTCGCGCTGAACCAGACCGCCCGCGCCACCCAATCCAACGTCGATCGCATCGTGCTGTCGCATTTTGCCAGCGATGTGGCGGTGGGGATCTATGCGGCGGGGTCGCGGCTGCTGGTGATCGGGCTGTTTCCGATCCAGGTGATGACGCGGATGCTCTATCCCAATTTCTTCCGTCACGGGGTGAATGGCATCGCGGCGACGCGGCGCTATGCGCTGCGGTGTATTCCGGCGATGCTGGGCGCGTCGCTTTTGTCCTTGCTGGCGATCATGATCGCGGCGCAGGCTTTGCCGGTGTTGCTCGGCAGGGATTTCGCGGGATCGCGCCATGCGGCCAGCCTGCTGGCACTGGCGATGCCGCTGATCGGGCTGCAATATTTGGGCGCCGACACGCTGACCGGCGCCGGGTATCAGCATATTCGCGCGGTGATTTCGGTGATTGCCAGCGGGATGTTCGGGCTGGCCATGGCGCTGGGGGCGCATATCGCCGGGGTCAACGGGGTAATCGCAGCGTTTTTGGGGTCGCATTTCGCGTTCATGGTGGCGATGTGGACGGCCGCGTTGATCGTCCGCGATTCAGGCGCGAGTCTTGCGGCCTAGCGGGTCGATCACGTACCAGAAAAAGGCCAGCGACGCCGCGATTAGCACCACCGCGATCAGCGTATAACCCGCATTGCCCAACGTATCGCCCAGCGCGTAGCCCACCGCCGGCGGCAGGTAATGGACCACCCGGTCGTGGTCGGGGCGGGGCCCGGCGGAGCGTTGCAGGAACACCAACACCAGGGCTGCGAAAACTGCCATGCTCAGCCAATCGAACGCGGTGTCCATCGGGCGGTTCCTCCAACGCTGCGGGCATAGGCCGCGCGCCGACCGGTGGCGAGCAGGGATGGGTCCAGCGGCGCGCCGATTGCCGCCATTATCGGGCAATATTCGCTGGCTGGGCAATGATGCCCGGTGCAGACGGGCACCTCGCGGGGGGATTTGCGGAGACGGGGTATGGTGCAATCACATGGGCCTCGCCGACTCGCCATCGTGGCCCGCCCCGCAGCGCCCGCGCCGCCCGATGGCCGATTGGCGTCCGATCAGGTGGTCGCCCCCAATCATTATCGGGGCGCAGGCGTGGCTGGCCGCCGATGTGTCCGTGCATCCAGGGGTGAGCGTCGGACGCGGCGCGGTGGTCGCGGCGCGCTCAACCTCGCGCCGCGACGCGCAGGAATATGGCGTCAATGCGGGGAGCCCCGCCGTGCTGCGCGGGGACCGGCGTGATGCACGACCGCTGGGCGGTTTGGATGCGTCGTGCCGCTATGACGGTGCTGCTATGCACGCCATGTTTTGGCGCCAGATCGGATGTGCCTTTGCCCGATGTGCCTTTGCCCGATGTGGCTGGGTTCGGTGTGCCTCCGTTGAGGCCGCCGCACGGCGCGCTGATCTATAGTCAGGAGTTTGCGCAATCCGCGGCCCCTGCTGACTTCGCCGCGCGTTATCCCGGGCTGGCAACCTGGGCCTATTTCGGCGGGGAGCCGGCGCTGCGGGCGGCGCATGCACCGCTGACCAATCCGGCGCAGTGGAGCAGCCGGACCTGGGGCGGGTTGCTGGATGTCTATATCGATCCGCAATATTGCCCCGGCGCGCTGACCCCCAGCGTCACGGCGGAGGGGCTGGCGATCACCGCCTACCGGCTTTCGCCCGATGCGGCGCAAAGCTGCGGCCATGGATCGCGGCCATGGGGTTCGTCGATCGTGACCAGCATGCCCAGCTTTGCGCAGGCCTACGGCTATTGGGAGGTGGAGGCCAAACTGCCCTGTGTGCCGGGACGGTGGCCGGCGTTCTGGCTGTTGCCCGCCACCAAGACCCCGGCCAATGGCGGGCGGCTGGCCGAGATCGACGTGTTCGAGCATTATGGCGGGCCAGTCACGGTGATGTCGGGCGGTCGGCCCTTTGTCATCGACCGGGTCGGGACCCCCTACTCGACGCTGCATTACGGCACCATCGGGGATGAGCAAAAGCTCAGCAATGTCCCCAAGCTGCCGGTGCTCAATGATGCCCAGCGCGCGGAATTCTGTGCCAGCTGGCACCGTTTTGGCGTCTTGTGGACCCATGCCGAATTCCGCTTTACCATCGATGGGCGCGAGACGTTGCGGGCGCCCAATCCGGGGGTCGATGACCCGCATTATTGGGTGCTGAACCTCGATATTTCGCGCACCGCCGGTGACCCCGATGCCGATCCCGGCGCATCCCGATACCTCGTCCGCTATGTCAAGGTCTGGCGCCCCTGAACGGCGCACGATTGCGGCTTTGTGGTCCAGTATGGTGGCGTCGTTGCTTGGCGGGGCAGGGGGCGTCCGGTAAATCCGGGGCCGGCGTCAAGGGTTGGCGCTGGCGCAAGGTCCATCGCGGCTTTCCGGCCTGTTGACCACCAAACCGGGGGCGTGATCTGGCGATGTCTGACCCAATTCCTGAAGCTGTGACCGGGCTTGACGGTGTGGCCGCGCTTGAAGCGGTAATCGGCATCCCGACGTTCCGCCGGCCGGCCGGACTGGACCGTGTGCTGCGCTCGCTGGAGCCTTCGGCTCGGGCGCATGCGCTGCGCTTCGTGATTGCCGACAATGGCTGCGATCCGGCAGTGCGCGATGTGGTGGCGGGTTTTGCGCGGCGGTGGCCATTCACCAGCCTGACGTACCTGGCGGTCCGCACGCGTGGGATCAGTCATAATCGCAATGCTTTGATCGGCGATTTCCTGGGGCGCAATGATGGCGCGGCGTGGCTGGCGATGATCGATGATGACATGACCGCGCCGGCGCAATGGCTCACCCTGATGCTGCGCGCGGGCCGCGATTATCACGCCGATTGCGTCGGCGGGCCCTGCGCCATTGCGGTGGAGCGGCCGT
>JANXUK010000139.1 GCA_025356275.1 Sphingomonadales bacterium
CGATGCGCCGAACGAGGCGGGATGTACAAAGGAAAGGTGCGAAAAATCGGTCAGGTTGTCATTGATCAGTTCGTAGTTGGCGGCATAATCCATCTGGCCGCGGCGCAAATCCCACCGTTCGTCGTCCAGCGCCACAGTCGGCGGGATCAACGCCGGGTCCGCCATCGCCTGATCGCCCATCCACACCCACAAAAAACACCCCGACGCAACCAGCGGAAAGCTTGCGACCGCAGCATCGGGCGGAATGATATCCTGGCCCGGAATTTCGATACACCGCCCGGCGGGATCCAATTTCAACCCGTGGTACATGCACCGCACGCAGTCCCCTTCGATCCGCCCGAGCGACAGCTTTGCCTGCTTGTGGCAGCAGCGATCGCGCTACGCGACCAGTTGACCGCTGGCACCGCGAAACAGCACCAATGGCTCCCCGATGACGGTAACCGGCAGCGGTCTGCTGGGTGCCACCGCGCCGGTTGCGTCAGGTTTATCCGTACCGAGTTCATCAGCCCAGGCGGCGACGTACCAGCAATTGCGAATGAACATTCCAGGTCCTTGAACGGTTTGCTTATTGTGCGGGTTCGACCGTGCCATAGGCTGCGGCGTCTTCTTTGCTCCACGTCGGACGCTCGACCGCGACGGTTTCAAACGCCGCCGGCGCAAACACCTCAAGCAGGCGTAACGGCTCTGATGAGCACAGTTCCTGGTGGATGATGCCGCCGGGGATCATGATGGATTCGCCCGCTTTGACAGTGACGACGCCAAGATCGGGAAACTCGAACTTGACCCAGCCTTCGATGATGTAGTTAAACTGCATCGGTGCGGTATGATAATGCCAACCGGTCGGTTTAGAGGACGACGCATCGTCGATATGCATGATCGTCGCACTCACCGCGCCGTCGGTGGCATCGCGAATGCCAAGGTTGCGGTATTTGATCCAGGACCGACGCCCGGCGTCGAACTTCATATCCTCCAGCGACGAATAGACGATCCCGGACGAATCCTTGCTCGGCTGCATTGTCTGGTCGGCCATCTCAATCCCTCCATTATCGATTTTGCATCGGCAACAACCGCAGCGTCCGCAACAGCGGCGGCCGGTCCATCGTCGTGCGATGCCATCATGATGACTGCGTGAAAACTAATTTACAATCTAAATATGGACAAGTCGACAAATTGTGCGCGATCACCTTTCGCACGCGGGCTGCCGGCGCAGAACGAGGCGTGGCACAAGTATGGCCGTTGGCGGCACGGCCGCCCTGCCCCGCAACCACCGTTCATGCTTATCCGTACTCCGGACCGGCCGATCAACCCGCGACCGCGTTGACAATCGGCGCAAATACAGGACAGAGGCAGAGCAGGTATTGCGCACCCGCAGGAGGCAACGGTCAGCCATTCCTATGTTACCAGACCCGATGGGCGACGCGAACGCGGGCGGTTGCGGCAGCTGGCAATCATCGACGCGGCGCGGCAGTTGTTCATGGACACCGGCTATCGCGGCACCACGCTTGAAGCGGTAATTGCCAAGGCGGGTGGATCACGCGAGACGATTTACCGCGTGTTTGGCGGCAAAAGCGGACTGTTTGGTGCCATCATCGAGGAAGCCGGGGCCAAATTTGCAGCTTCGATCCTCGAACCGGTGGCGCTCGGTTTGCCCCCGCGTGAAGGGCTGACGCGAGTGGGACTGCAATTGGCCGAAGTGTGGCATTCCGCCGAGGGCACCGCCATCAATCGCGCCGTCGTTTCCGAAGGACTCGACGCGCCCGAACTGGTGGCCGCCTGGTATCAGGGCGCTGCCGCCCGGTCGATCGACTCGCTGGCGCTATACCTTCACGGGCAAGTCGCAGCCGGCGCGCTGATGCCACTCGATTCGCGCCTGGTCGCGCGGCAATACGTGACGCTGCTGATGGGCGAGTTTGCGTTTTCGCTCATCGCCGGCATCCCCAAAACCAGCAGTTTTGACGAACAAGTCGGGCGCTGTGTAAACTTGATAATGGCTGCATATCAAATCGTTACGTAGACCGCCCCGGATGTAGGCGGATGCTGTTGACAATTCGTACCGATGGTACATTATCGTCGCATACCGAGAAGCAGTCGCCAACGGCCGCCGTGGCCGATCGACGCCCGTCAAGGAGAGCAATGATGAACCAGATGACATCGATCACCCGCGATACCGGCAGCACAGTGCTGGACCGGATCCGCGCCATCGTTCCTGAAATCCAGGCGCGCGCTGACGAAATCGAACAGGGTGCGACCGTCCCGCTCGATTTGCTGGAGCGTCTGGAACAGGCCGGTGCGTTTCGCATCGCCGTGCCAAAAATGTTCGGCGGCGAAGGTCTGTCGATTACCGACGCGGCACAAGTGATCGAGGAAATTGCAGCAGCCGATGCTTCGGTGGCCTGGCACCTGATGGTGGCAGCCGGCACGCAAGTGATCACGTCGCGCCTGCCGCTGGATTCGCTCAAGGAGTTCTACGCCCAGGGCCCCGACACGTGGGCCAAGGCCGCCGCTTCGCCCAAAGGCGTCGCGGTTCCGGTCGAAGGTGGGTACCGGCTGTCGGGCCGCTGGCCGCTCGCCAGCGGCGCGCGGAATTTTGAATGGATCAGCCTGGGCTTCATGATCATGGGCCCCAACGGACCGCAGCGGATGCCCGACGGACGTCCCGACATGCGCGTATGTCTAATCCCGGCGGGCGATGTCGAAGTCCTGCCGACTTGGGACGCGGTCGGCTTGCGCGGGACACGCAGCGACGATCTGATCGTGAAAGACCGGTTCGTTCCCGAGGCATGGCAGGCGTCATTTTTCGCGCCGTCGACAGTCGCAGCGCCCACTTTGCGGCTCAGCATGCCGTCGGCGACCGCAGCCAATCATCTGGCCGTCGTGCAGGGCATCCTGAAATCGGCGCTGGCCGATCTTGCCAACGACGCGCTGACCCGCAAGCCGGCGTTTGCGCCGACCACGGTGATGAAGGACGATCCGGTATTCTGCAGCCGTTTCGGGGAAATCGCGTCGCGCGTCGATGCCTTGATCATGCTTTCGTGCATGTGCGGCGATATGCTGAAACGCTGCGACGACGAAGGCCGCGACGTGACCGCATTCGAACGCGGTAAGATCTGTTCGGCGCAAGCGTTCATCCATCACGATGCGACTCAAGTCATGGATCAGATCCTGATGCTCTCGGGCAGCCAGGGGGTCTATGCCACGCACCGCCAGCAGCGCCGCTGGCGCGATTTGCGCTGCGTGTCGCAGCACCAATCGGCCAATATCAGCTTTTACTCGATGTACGCCGGCGAACTGATCGCCAAAGCCGCAGCCCGGGCCGTCACCGAGACGGCACATGTTACCGCCGTAGCGGCCTGAAGCAAAACCGGACGCGCGGTTCGTTTCGCCCACCGCGAAGCGTACCGCGCGTTTTTCAGTGGCGATACAAATGAGACGATGGTGGAAAACACCGCATTACCAAGGGAGTCGAAAATGCTGAAGGCCGCCGATTTGGCATATGTCCGCATGCAAGTGCCCGACCTGGACGCGGCCGAGCGGTTTTTTCACGCCTTTGGCCTGACCACACGTGCCAAAGCGGACGACCGGCGGTACTTTTGCGGTACCGGGACCGAACATCATCTGCTGATTGCGCAGCGCGGCGACCGCCGCTTGCTGGCGATCGGCTATGCGGTTGGCAGCATGGCCGAGCTTGAGGCGGCCAGTCACATGCCCGGCGCGTCGGCGGTGCAGCCGCGCGACGAACCCGGCGGCGGCCAGATGGTGACGTTGCCTGATCCCGATGGCAATCAGCTCGAATGCGTGTGGGGCATCGCCCCCGGTACGTCGCAACCGCTTCCCCCCCGGGTGCTCAATGCGGCGGGCGAGCGCGAACGGCGGCGCAATGCAGTGATCCGCCTCACGCGCGAGGCGGCGCACGTGTTGCGGATCGGTCATGTCGTCTTGCGCACCCCGGACGTCGAGCGGTTGAGCAACTGGTACAAGACGACGCTGGGAATGCTGGCATCGGACAATGTCCCTGCTCCCGATGGGCCGGGTTTGCTGATGTCGTTCCTGCGACTCGACCAGGGCGCACAGGCCGTCGATCACCATGTTTTTCAGGCGCTGATCGGTCCGCCCAATCTGCTTCACCACGTCTCGTTCGAAGTGCAGGATATCGACGATCTCCACCTCGGTCATTCGTGGCTGCGCAAGTCCGGGTATGCGCACGTCTGGGGGATCGGGCGGCATTTGCAGGGTAGCCAGATTTTTGATTATTGGCTCGATCCGTTCGGTGTCATGTATGAACACTGGACCGATACCGACATGTTCGACGCCAGCGTGCCGGTGCAGATCATTCAGCCCGATCAAATCGATACCCCGTGGGGGCCGACGATCCCTGCCGCATTTATGGAGCAAGGCACGCGATGAGCGCCCACCCGGAATATGTGTTGTATCAAACGCCCGGGTCATGCTCGCGCGTGGCCTTGAACGCGCTTGAGGAAATCGGCGTCCCGTATCGCGAAAAAACCGTCGCGATCATGCGCGGGGACCATGTCAGCGCCGACTTCATCGCGGTCAATCCGAAATGCAAGATCCCGGTGCTGGTGGCCGACGGCACACCGATCACCGAATTGCCCGTCATCCTGTACCATCTGGCGCGCGCGCACCCGCAAGCGAAGTTGCTGCCAACCGGCGATGCCCCGCTGTCGGACCTGGTGTGGATCGCAGGCACATTGCATCCTCTGGCCGCGCGAATGTTCAGGCCCGGTGCCGTCTCGGCCGCCGATCCCGACGGGGTCAAGGCATCGGCCAGCGCGCAACTGGATGTGTCCGCCGCGATGATCGAGAGGCGTATCGCTGCCCAACCCTGGTGGTATGGCCAGGATTGGTCGATCACCGACATGTTTCTGGCGTGGGTGTTCACTCTGACCGGAAAGTTCGGCTATTCGCTGGCGCAATTTCCCGCGCTGGCCGATCTGATCGAACGTGCCCAGGCCCGGCCGTCGTTCGTCAGCGCGCGCGCCATCGAAATCGCTATCGCCGATCGGGAGCAGATGATGATGCCCCCCGGAATGGCCTTGTAAAATCGATCATAGTTGTTGCCGCAAGCCGCCTGAACGCATTCGGTGACATGTCATGACCGGTCGCGCACCCCAACGAAAGAAACACTCATGCCGTTCATTCGCAACATCTGGTACGTCGCCGGCCATGCCGAAGAAGCTGGCGCCGAGCCGTTCGCGCGGATCCTGCTGGAAGAGCCGGTCGTCATCTTTCGCACCGAAGACGGGGTGATCAATGCCCTGGACGATCGCTGCCCGCACCGCATGGCACCGCTGCACAAAGGCAAAGTGATCGGCGACAGCATCCAGTGCCCCTACCATGGCTTGCGTTTTGACGGGGCGGGACGCTGTGTCCACATGCCCCTGGGCGGGGAAGCGCCGCCGCGCGCAGGGGTCAAAGCCTATCCGATCGTCGAACGCCACAGCTTGCTGTGGATCTGGATGGGCGATCCGGCGCTGGCCGATCCGGCAATGATCCCCGACTATTCGGACCGCGACGATCCATCGATCGGCTGGTTCACGGGAGTGCTGCGGTGCAAGGCGAATTACCAGTTGCTAGTCGACAACTTGCTCGACCTCACCCATTCGGAATTTCTCCACCCGATATTGTCATCCGATGGCTGGGCGGGCCGCAATCGCCAGACCGTCACGCAAGATGGCAACATGATCACCGTTCTTAACCGGGCCGAGGACGACAATGTCCTGCCGATCATGAAAATCATGAAGCCTCACCTGGGCGACATCGGAACGACCATCCAGACCGAGCGCTGGGAAGCGCCGTCGCTGATCCGGCTGTCGGTCGATTTTTTCAGCGGTGGCGAAGAACTGATCGTTCCCAGCGCGCATATGCTGACGCCGGAAACCGAAACCAGCACGCACTATTTCGTGCGTGGCGGGCAGACGGTCGATCCGGCCAATGCCCAATTGACCACTGAATCGCGCGAAGGCGTGCTTGCGGTATTCACGCATCAGGACATTCCGATCATCGAGGCCCAGCAGCAAAACCTGAATGGCCGCGACATCATGGATTTTCAGCCGGCGGTTCTGTCGGCCGACCGTGCGGCCATTCTCGCCCGCCGCCATGTCGTCAAACTGCTCCGCCAGGAACAGTCAGCCGTGACGGTCGCGGCCGAGTAACCGGGCCGCGTTCGACCGGTTGATGGCGTCGTGTTCCGGCAAGTCCAGCACCGTGCTGGCATCGAGCATGGCGGTAAAATCCTGGGCAAGATTTTTGGGCGCATAAGGATAATCACTGCCGAACAGAATATGCGTCGGATCGGCAAAAGCTTTCAGGCTAGGTGTTTGGTCCCGGCATTTGGTGGTGCGGATTTAGGTTGAAGCGATCTGGCTCGGTTGTCCAGCATT
>JANXUK010000024.1 GCA_025356275.1 Sphingomonadales bacterium
GCGAGCCGCGCTGCTTCAGGGCTGCGTTATATTCGGGCCAATTGGTCGTGCGATACTTCGCAGGTGTCGGTCTGGGCATCCCGCCCATCTATAACATCCAATTCCCCAAGGGAATCCACTGCCTTGTTATGCAACAAAGCCATTCGAAAGCACCCTTTGCCGCAAGCGGGACTCGAATGTCAAAATCAATCCACTAGCCGCACTGCCCCCGGTGCAGCAGCTTGTGATCGGCCAGCACCAGCGCCATCATTGCCTCCACCACCGGCGCGCCGCGAATGCCGACGCAGGGGTCATGGCGGCCCTTGGTGCGGATGTCGGTGGCGGCTCCGTCGCGCCCAATGGTTGCGACCGGCGTCAGGATCGATGAGGTCGGCTTGAAGCCGACGCGCACCACCACCGGCTGTCCGGTCGCGATGCCGCCCGCGATGCCGCCGGCGTGGTTGGCCAGGAACTCCGGCCCGTCCAACCCGGGGCGCATCGGGTCGGCGTTCTGCTCGCCCGCGAGGCGCGCGGCGGCAAAACCGTCGCCGATCTCCACCGCCTTGACCGCATTGATCCCCATCATCGCGGCAGCAAGATCGGCGTCGAGCTTGCCATAGAGCGGCGCGCCCCAGCCTGCGGGAACCCCCGTCGCCACGCATTCCACCACCGCACCCACCGACGATCCGGCCAGCCGCGCCGCATCGACCTTGGCCTCCCAGCGCTTCGCGGCGGCGGCATCGGGGCAGAAGAACGGGTTGCGCGCGATTTCCTCGGCATCGAACTGCGCCGGATCGACCGCATCGCCGCCGATCTCGACCACATAGGCGAGGATGCGCACCTCCGGGATGATCAGCCGCGCAACGCCGCCCGCCGCCACCCGCGCCGCCGTTTCGCGCGCGCTGCTGCGCCCGCCGCCGCGATAGTCACGCAGGCCGTATTTGGCGTCATAGGCATAATCGGCATGGCCGGGGCGATAGGCGTTCGCGACCTCGGAATAATCCTTGGATCGTTGGTCGACATTCTCAATCATCAGCGAGATCGGCGTGCCGGTGGTGCTGCCCTCAAACACGCCGGACAGGATGCGAACCGCGTCAGGCTCCTGCCTTTGCGTGGTGAAGCGCGATTGGCCGGGGCGTCGCGCGTCCAGAAACGGCTGGAGATCGGCTTCGCTGAGCGCCAGCCCCGGCGGGCACCCGTCCACCACCGCGCCCAGCGCCGGGCCATGGCTCTCGCCCCAGGTGGTGAACCGCAGCAGGCGGCCAAAGGTGTTGACGCTCATGTCCGCGCTTTGTCGTGGATGGGGGCAAATGTCCACTCCCGCAAAGGCGACATCTGGCGTAGGACGGTCCGATGTACCTCGTCGTATTCCGCAACCGCAAGCGTGCCGATATGGACGGCGCCGCCTATGCCGCCGATGCCGCCGCGATGCTGGCGCTGGCGGAGGCGATGCCGGGCTTCGTGAGCTTCAAAAGCTATGTCGGAGAGGATGGCGAGGTTGCGGCCATATCCGAATGGGCGGATGAGGCGGCTGCGCGCGGCTGGGGCCGGCAGGCGCAGCATCTGCTGGTGCAGGGGCGCGGGCGCTCGGACTATTACGCCGAATACACGCTGCTGGGCGGCGAAGTGACGCGGCGGCATGATTTCGCGCGGGAGGTTTGATGATCACGTTCTACGGCATCCCCAATTGCGACACGGTGAAAAAGGCGCGCGACTGGCTGGCGGCGCGGGGGGTGGAGTATGTCTTCCACGACTACAAGAAGGTGGGGGCCGATCCGGCGGTTCTGGCGGGCTGGGCCGAAATCGTCGGTTGGGAGAAGCTGTTGAACCGGGCGGGGACGACGTTTCGCAAGCTGCCCGAGGAGGAGCGCGAGGGGCTGGATGGAAGCCCAAACGGCAATGAACGAGCGATAGCGCTGATGGCGGCCTATCCCTCATGCATCAAGCGGCCGGTAGTGGAGGTTGATGGGCGGCTGTTGGTGGGGTTCAAGGTTGAGGAGTGGGCGCGGGCGCTGGGGTGAGGGAGGGCATTGGCCCTCCCCGACCGCAGGTCGCGCAAGCCTGTAGCGGTGAGGCAGCAGCGCGATCACGCCCCGAAACGCGCCTTTCCAAAACGCCGCGCGCTTCCTGATTGCAGAGACGGGCGAGGCAAGGCAGCATGGTGCCAGCTTGGAGGAGGCCATGGTGGGAATCGTCAAAGTCGCGGGATTTTCGGTGTCGCTGGACGGGTTCGGCGCGGGGCCGGAGCAGAGCCTGCAAGACCCGCTAGGCAAGGGCGGGCCGACTCTTCACACATGGTTCGTCGGTACGAAATCGTTCCGGGCCATGGTCGGTGCGCCCGGCGGCAGCGATGGCGTGGATGAGAGCTTTGCCCAAAGCTCGATGGCCGGTTTTGGCGCCTTCATTCTGGGCCGCAACATGTTCGCCCATTCGCGCGGGGCATGGGGCGACGATGGCTGGAAGGGCTGGTGGGACGAAAATCCGCCCTACCACGCGCCGACCTTCATCCTGACGCATTATCCCCGCGAGTCGATCGTGATGGAGGGAGGGACGGTGTTCCACTTCGTCACCGACGGGATCGAGGCGGCTTTGGAACGCGCGCGCGCGGCGGCGGGGACGTTGGACGTGAAGATCGGCGGCGGGGTCGCGACGGTGCGCCAGTATATGCAGGCGGGGCTGATCGATGAGCTGCACTTCGCGGTCTCGCCGGTGTTGCTGGGGCGGGGCGAGGCGATATTCGCGGGGCTGGACCTGCCGGCGCTGGGCTATCGGCTGAAGGAGACTACGACGACCGAATTGGCGATGCATGTGGTGCTGGGGCGTTAGGGCGATGCCGCGTCACGCTCGCTGCGCGGTGACGATATAGTTCAGCGCCAGATCCCCCGATAGATGCAGGCCCTTCGCGGGGCTCCACCCGATCCCCCGTGGCTCGCCCATCGTCAGGCCGGCGCCGGCCAGAAGCTCACGCAATTCATCCGGCGTGATGAAATCGGCCCAGTGGTGGGTGCCGCGCGGGATCATGCCGAGGCGCTCTGCCCCCTCCACCAGCAGTAGCCGCGATTTGGCGGTGCGGTTGGGGGTGGAGAGGATCATCAGGCCATCGGGCGCCAGCGCTGCTGCCAGCGCCGCGATAAAGGCGGCTTTGTCGGCGACATGCTCGATCACTTCCATCGCGGTGACCAGGTCCTGTGGGGGCAGCGCGATGTCGGCGATCTCGCCAGCGTGATAGGTTATCGCCAGCCCGCTGCCCGCCGCATGCGCGCGCGCCGCCGCGATGTTTTCCGCCGCCGCGTCCACGCCCGTCACCTTGGCGCCCAGCCTGGCCAGCGGCTCGCACAGCAGCCCCGCGCCGCAGCCGACATCCAGCGCCCGGCGCCCCGCCAGCGGCCTGACGGAGCGTTCCAGGCCCCGCCCGACACTGGGCCAATGCGCATCCACAGCGCCGCGGATAAAGCCCAGCCGCACCGGGCCCAGCCGGTGCAGCATCGCCGACGAGCCCTTCGGATCCCACCAATCGGCGGCGAGGCGCCCGAAATGCGCGGCCTCCTCGGGGCGGATCGTGGGCGCCGGAGTCTGTGCCCTCGTGGCGGGGAGTGTTGCATTAGGCATAAGGCATCCCTAACAGGACGCCCGCGCGGACCCAAGCGTCCGTTACGGTTTTTCAGGAGCATTCCCCCGTGGCCCGCATCGTGATGAAATTCGGCGGCACGTCTATGGCCGGCACCGAGCGCATCCGCCGCGTCGCCGCCATCGTCAAGCGTCAGCAGGACGCCGGGCACGAGGTCGCGGTGGTGGTTTCGGCCATGGCGGGTGAGACCGACCGGCTGGTCAATTTCTGCCGCGAGGCCAATCCGCTGTATGATCCCGCCGAATATGACGTGGTGGTCGCGGCGGGTGAGCAGGTGACCAGCGGCCTGCTGGCGCTGACGTTGCAGGCTTTGGGTTGCCGGGCGCGCAGCTGGCTGGGTTGGCAGATGCCGCTGGGCACCGATGATGCGCATGCCAAGGCGCGGATCGGGGCTCTGGACGCGCCCGATATGCTGGCGGCGATGGCCGATGGCGAGATCGCGGTGATCCCCGGTTTTCAGGGCGTGTCGGAATGGGGCCGGATCACTACGCTGGGGCGCGGCGGTTCGGATACGTCGGCGGTGGCGGTGGCGGCGGCGATCAAGGCCGATCGCTGCGATATCTATACCGATGTCGACGGGGTCTATACCACCGACCCGCGCATCGTCGCCAAGGCCCGCAAGCTGCGCTATGTGACCTATGAGGAGATGCTGGAGCTGGCCAGTGTCGGCTCCAAGGTTTTGCAGACGCGCTCGGTATCCCTGGCCATGAAGGAGGGCGTGCGGGTGCAGGTGCTGTCCTCGTTCATCGACGATGATGCCCCGCCCGCCGACAGCCTGCCCGGCACGATGATCGTCTCGGACGAGGAATTGGCCCAAATTCAAAGCGCCAGACTTCAAAGCGCCAGACTTGAAAGCGAAGGACCCGACATGGAACGCCAGCTGATCACCGGCATCGCTGCCGACAAGAACGAGGCCAAGGTCATCCTGATCCGCGTGCCCGACCGGCCCGGCGCGGTGGCCTCCATCTTTGGCCCGTTGGCCGAGGCGAATATCAACGTCGATATGATCATCCAGAACGTCGGGCGCGACAAGGGTGAGACCGACGTGACCTTCACCGTCCCCGCCGCCGACCTGCCGCGCGCTCAGGCCTTGCTGGAGAGCGCGCAGGCCACCATCGGCTTTCAGCGGCTGGTGACGGACGGCAAGGTCGCGAAAATCAGCGTCGTGGGCGTGGGCATGCGCAGCCATGCCGGCGTCGCCGCGACGATGTTCCAGGCGCTGGCCGACCGTCAGATCAACATCCAGGCGATCAGCACCAGCGAGATCAAGGTCAGCGTCCTGATCGACGAGGATGAGACCGAACTGGCCGTGCGCGTGCTGCATACGGCCTATGAGCTGGACGCCATCTGATCAGCCGGCGTTGCGCCAGTCTCGGCGCTGCTGGCGCGCTTGCCCTCAGATATTTTGGTCGGCCAGGTGCATGGCGGCGATTTGGACACCGCGCGAATTTGTGGCGAGCGGGTTGCGGCGATTTGCGGCCAGGCTGGCCTGAACGCAGGCCCCCGCCCGGCGCGATCCGGGCGGGGGTTGGCATCTGGCCCCGGCGCCCCCTATAAAGGCATTTGATGTGACAAGGGACGATGCGTGAACAACCGAACAGCCAGGCTGATGCGGCGCGGCACCGAATTTCTGGGCAGCGAGCACGCGATATTATGCGGCGCGATGTCCTGGGTGTCGGAGCGTAATCTGGTCTCCGCGATCAGCAATGCGGGCGGGTTCGGCGTGATCGCCTGCGGGGCGATGACCCCGGCGCTGCTCGATGCCGAGATCACCGCGACGCGGGCGCTGACCACGCGGCCGTTTGGCGTGAACCTCATCACCATGCACCCGATGCTGACCGATCTGATCGCGGTATGTGCGGCGCATCATGTCGGCCATGTCGTGCTGGCCGGCGGCATTCCGCCCAAGGGCAGCATCGAGGCGTTGAAAGCGGCGGGCGCGAAGGTCATCTGCATCCCGCCGACTTTGGCATTGGCGAAGAAATATCTGCGCTCGGGCGCCGATGCGCTGGTGATCGAGGGGATGGAGGCGGGCGGGCATATTGGCCCGGTCTCCACCGCGGTATTGGCGCAGGAAATCCTGCCGGTACTGGGCGCCGATCATCTGGTGTTTGTGGCCGGCGGCATCGGGCGCGGCGAGGCGATCGCGGCGTTCCTGGAGATGGGCGCGGCGGGGGTTCAGCTGGGCACGCGTTTCGCCTGCGCGACCGAGAGCATTGCGCATCCCGCGTTCAAAAAGGCGTTCTTCCGCGCCAATGCGCGCGATGCGGTGGCCAGCGTGCAGGTCGATCCGCGCTTGCCGGTGATCCCGGTTCGCGCGCTGAAGAACAAGGGCACTGAGGAATTCACCGCCAAGCAGATCGAGGTCGCCGCGCTGCTCGATGCAGGCTCGCTCGACATGGGCGAGGCACAGCTGGCGATCGAGCATTTCTGGGCCGGGGCGCTGCGGCGTGCGGTGATCGACGGCGATGTTGAGGCCGGGTCGGTGATGGCCGGGCAGTCGGTCGGCATGGTGACCGCCGAGGAGCCCGCCGCCGCGATCATCGGCACACTGATGAGCGAATGCGAAGCGGCTTTGCGCGGGCGTCTGGTCGCGGCCTGAGCATAGTCTGCGTAATGCGGCGGGACCTGCCTATCGCCGCGCGACGCCTTTGATTTTACTTGACGCGCGGCCGCGAGAGGGGTGGAATTCGCGCCAAGGAGAACACTGATGTGTGATGAACATACCGCCGCCGATATGGCCGCCAGCACTGCGCTCAGCCGCCGTGAATTTGTCGGCACGGGCGCTGCCACCGCTGCCCTGATCGGTGCCGCCGGGACTGCCTGGGCCGCGCCCGCTGGCCTTGCCGAGGCGATGGTGACTGTGCCGATTGCGGGAGCGCAGCAGGGCGCCGACGCGTTCTTTGTCCACCCCGCCAACGGACGCCACCCCGCGATCATCCTATGGCCCGATATTGCGGGCCTGCGTGAGGCGTATAAGGTGATGGCGCGGCGGCTGGCCGGGGCGGGCTATGCGGTGCTGGTGGTCAACCAATATTACCGCTCACAACCGGCACCGGTGCTGTCGGGGATTACCGAATATATGACCCCTGCCGGGCAGGCGAAGATGAAGCCGATGATCGCGCCGATCACCCCTGACGGGGTGCTGCACGATGCGGCGGCCTGCGTGGCGTTCCTTGATGCGCAGCGCGCGGTGGATACGAAGCGCGCCATCGGCTCCAGCGGCTATTGCATGACCGGCTCCTACACAGTCCGCGCCGCAGCCGCTGTGCCTGATCGGGTCAAGGCGGCGTGCTCGTTCCACGGCGCCGGGTTGGTGACGGCGGCGGCCGACAGCCCGCATCTGCAAATCGCCAAGAGCCACGCCAGCTTCCTGTTCTGCATCGCGCGCAATGATGATGCGCGCGCGCCCGGCGATAAGGACGCGTTGCGCGCTGCCGCGACCGCTGCGGCGCGCCCCGCCGAGATCGAGGTCTATGCCGCCGATCATGGCTGGTGCACGCTGGACGCGCCAAGCTACAACCATGCCGAGGCGGAGCGGGCGTGGGCGCGGATGCTGGTGCATTTCGCCGAATTGTAGGGGCTTGCTGAAGGGATGAGCGCGCACCATATCCCGGCCAGAGGAGACCTCCGCATGACCGATAAGCCAGCCGATCCCGCCAACCTCACCGACGCTGAATGGCGCGCGCGCCTCTCGCCCGAGCAGTATCATGTGTTGCGTGAGGCGGGTACCGAACGCGCGTTTACCGGCGCCTATGAGAGCAACAAGGCGCCGGGCAAATATGTCTGCGCGGGTTGCGGCGCGCCGCTGTTTTCTTCGGCGGACAAGTACAATTCGGGCTCCGGCTGGCCCAGCTATACCGCGCCTGTCGCCGGCGATGCGGTGGCGGAGCACCGCGATGTCGCGCATGGCATGGTCCGCACCGAGGTGCGCTGTGCCGCCTGCGAGGGGCATCTGGGGCATGTCTTCCCCGATGGGCCGGGGCCGGAGGGGCTGCGCTATTGCATCAACAGCGCCAGCCTGGATTTCAAACCCAAAGATTAGGAGTCGGCTGGCCTGGGCCGGCAATCTGTGGTTAACCGCTGGCGGCGTATCGCGTATGCATCGCGGGCCGCAGGCTTGATCATCACGCTTGGGCCATGCCCCGGCCAATCGAAGGTTTCCATGGGGCATGGCCAGCAGTCGGCAATCGCGGGGTAAGGCGCCTTCGCGCTGGCGCTGGGTCAAGCGGCCGGTGCTTTGGGTCCTGTTGCCACTGCTGTTGCTGGCCGGCGCACTGGCGGTGGCGGTCTCGCTGGAGGCGAGTTCGCTGCCCAGCTTTGCCGATCTCAAATCCAGCCAGAATGGCCAGACCATCGTGGTGCGCGCGCGCGACGGCACCCAATTGGTGTCGCTGGGGCCAAGCTTCGGTCGCTGGCTGACCTATGAGCAGATTCCCGGCGTGATGAAGGACGCCATCATCTCGACCGAGGACCGGCGCTTTCGCCACCATATCGGCATCGATCCGCTGGGGGTGGCGCGATCGGTCGGGGTCCGGGTGCGCAGCGGGCACTGGCGGCAGGGCGGATCGACGATTACCCAGCAATTGGCGCGCACGGTGTTCCTTAACAACAAGCGCACCTTCGATCGCAAATCGCGCGAGGCGCTGCTGGCGCTGGCGCTGGAGTGGCGGTTTTCCAAGGATCAGATCCTGGAGCTGTACCTCAACAAGGTCTATTTCGGCGGCGGCGCCTATGGCATCGATGCGGCCAGCCGCAAGTTCTTTGGCCACAGTGCGACCACGCTGTCGCTGCCCGAGGCGGCGATCATCGCGGGGCTGGTCAAGGCGCCGTCGCATTTCTCGCCTACTGCCGATGCCAAGGCCGCCGTCGACCGGGCGCAGGTGGTGCTCAAAGTGATGAATGAGACCGGCGCGATCACCGCCGAGCAATTGTCCAGCGCCAATCTCGATACGGTGCGCATCGCGCCCGAGGCGTCGCAGAATTCGGTGCGCTATTTCACCGATTGGGCGTTGCCCCAGCTCGACCAGCTGGTGCCCGACAACACCGAGCCGATCGAGGTGTGGACCACGCTTGACCTGCATATGCAGACCGCCGCCACCGCCGCGATTTTGGCCAATGCCCCCAAGGGCGCACAGGGCGCGCTGGTCAGTCTGGACCGTGACGGCGCGGTGCTGGCGATGATCGGCGGCACGGATTACGTCACCTCGAACTATAACCGGGCGACCAATGCGGTTCGCCAGCCGGGGTCGGCATGGAAGCTGTTCGTCTATCTGGCGGCGCTGGAATCGGGGGTAAAGCCGGGCGACCCGGTGACCGACGCGCCGATCACCATCGACGGGTGGAGCCCGCGCGATTCGGGCGGACATTACGCCGGGCAGATCGATGTGCGCACCGCCTTTGCCTATTCGAAGAACACTGTGGCGGCGCAATTGGGGCAGAAGGTCGGGTTTGACGCGGTGGCGGCGATGGCGCGGCGCTTTGGCATCTCGACGCCGGTGTCCACCAATCCGGCGATGGTGCTGGGGTCCAACGATGTGCGCCTGATCGAGATGGCGCGGGCCTTTGCCGAGGTTTCGGCGCGGGGGACATCGGTGGAGCCTTACGGCATATCCAAGGTCGTCACCACCGATGGCCGCGTGCTGTATGAGCATCCCGCGACGCAGGGGCAGACCCTGGTTGCGCCCTTCGTGGCGGCGGGGATCACCGATCTGCTGCAAACCGCGGTCAATATCGGCACGGGTCGCGCGGCGCAGATCGGGCGGCCGGTGGCGGGCAAGACCGGCACCACCACGTCGAACAAGGATGGCTGGTTCCTCGGCTTCTCCTCGGGCATCACCACCGGCGTGTGGATGGGGCGCGATGACGCCAGGCCGGTCGGCGGATTACAGGGCGGCACCGCCCCGGCCCGCGCCTTTGCGCAATATATGACGGCGGCGGTGGCCAATCGCCCGGTCGAGCAGTTCGAGACGCAGGTGACTTTGCCGGAGTGGCAGCTGGAGCCCGACGATCAGGCCAATCAGGGCGATCCCAACTCCTATTTCTATGGCGATGAGCATGGCAATCTGGTGGCGCCGGGCGATACCAGCGCGCCGATTGGCCCGGGCGAACCGCCGCGCGATCCCGCCGATGGCCGGGTCAGCGATACGCAAGGTGGCGGTATGGGGGGCGGCGGTGCCGGCGCCGGCAACGACACTGGTCCGGGCGATCCCCCCGCCGCTGCGAATGACGATGGGCCGCCAGCACAGCCGGCGCCGCGCCAACGCCGACCGCAATAAGGCTTGATCGGCCAGAGCGAACCGGCCGATCAAGACCCTGTTACCGCATCCGAACGGTGATGAATTGCGGCGAGCGGCCCGGCACCAGCACTTGCAGTAGCATCGCGGGGCGGTGGGCGGCCTGTGCGGTGCGGATCACCGTTTCGAGCGCGGCCACGCTGGTGACCCGCTCGTAATTGGCCGACAGCACCACCACCCGGCGCTCCAGGCCCTTGCCGGCGGCGTCGGACGAATCGTCCACATCGGTGATTACCAGCCCATGCGTATCGTCGGCGACGCCCAGTTGCTCGGCGATTTGCGGGGTGACCGGGATCAGCGAGATACCCAACGCCTTTTCGATCAGACCCGGCTCTGACGGAGCGGCGGGCTTGTTGGGGGTGCCGCCGCCGCGCTGCGGGGCCTGCTGAGCGAAGTTCTGCTGCGCCAGCTCGTCCTCGGTCGGGCGCTTTCCCACCGTGGCGGAGAGGGTGAGGTGCTTGCCGCTGCGCAGCACCTCGACCGGGATGCGCGTGCCCGGCGCGGTATCGCCGACGATGCCCGACAGGGTGCGATCGGGGGTGACATCGATGCCGTTGACCCGCTGCACGATGTCGCCCGGCAGGACGCCCGCCGCCGCAGCGCCGCCCTCTGGCTGAACCGCCTGCACCAGCTCGCCGTGGTTGCGCGCCAAGCCCAGCGCATCGGCGACCTCGTCGGTGACCGGCAGGATCGAGACACCCAGATAGCCGCGCACGATCGCCTTGCCGGCCATCAGTTTTTCCACCACCGGCCGCGCGATGTCCGCCGGGATCGCAAAGCCGATGCCGATATTGCCGCCCGACTGGCTGTAGATCCAGTTATTTATGCCGATAACATTGCCGGCCATGTCGAACATCGGCCCGCCCGAATTGCCCTGATTGATCGAGGCGTCGCTCTGGATGTAATGGTCATAGGCGCCCGAGCCGGTGTTGCGGAACACCGAGGACACGATCCCCGCCGTCACCGTGCCGCCCAGCCCGAACGGGTTGCCGATGGCGATCACCCAGTCACCGGCGCGCGCCTTGTTCGACTGGCCGAATTTGACGAAGGGGAACGGCTTGGGGTCATCGATCTTGAGCACCGCGAGGTCAGACGCCTGATCGTGGCCGACGATCCGCGCGGTATATTCGCGCCCGTCCATCAGCTTGACGGTGATCGAATCGGCCAGGCCTGTATTATCCATGGTGATGACGTGGTTGTTGGTGACGACATAGCCGTCCGCCGACACCAGAAAGCCCGAGCCCAGCGCGCCGCCTTCGCGGGTTTGGGGCGCGGCTTTGGGGGCCAGCCCCTCGAACGGCGTGCCGGCAAAAGGGTTCTGGCTCTCGACCTTGACCTTCTGGCGCGTCGCGATGCCGACCACGGCCGGTTGCAGCTGGGCGGTGAGATCGGCGAAGCTGGCGGGGGCGCCGGCGCGGGGCGCGATGCGGTTCAGTTGCTGCGAATCGTTCTGTGCCAGCTGGGCCCCCGCCGGCATTCCGGTCAGCAGCGAAGCGGTCGCCCCGCCGAGCAGCAGGGCAGTGGTCAATCCGTAGGCATAGCGCACAGGCATCATTCCTTTTGTAGGTGGCCCCGGAAGCCCAGGGCAATCAGGGCGGGGCAATCAGGGCAGGGCAGTCAGGGCAGGGCAGGGCAGTCAGGGCGGGATAATCGGGCAGGCGCTATTCAGCGTGGGCCGGCTTAACCGCGCTTGAATGCCCGCCAGTTCGCGCAGGACTTATTTCGGCTTGCCACCCCGGAACTGCCGCAGGTAATCATTGTCCGGGCTGAGCACGATGGTGGTGCCGGTGTGGTTGGCGGGGTTGAACGTGGCCTCGTAACTTTTCATCGCGCGGTAGAAATCATAGAATTGCGGGTCCTTGCCAAAGGCATCGGCGGAGATCTTGGCGGCGCGCGCCTGCGCCTGACCGATGATCACCTGCGCGTCCTTCAACCCTTGCGCGCGGATGGTGGTGGCGGCCTGATCGCGCGCGGCCCGCATGCTGTCGAAGGCGGAATCGAGCGGCGCGCCATCGGGCAGATCGGCGGCCTTGATCCGCACATCGATGATCTGTGCGCCGTATTGCCGCGATTCCTTGTCCAGCATCAGCCGGGCCTGCGCCATCATCGCGCTGCGTTCCGGGGTCAGCAGCGCCTGAAACGTATGCGTGCCCAGTTCCTGACGCATCACCGAATTGAGGATCGGTTGCAGCTGATTCTCGACCTGCTGGGTGGTGCCGGCAGTGCGGACCATGCGCACCGGATCGATGATCCGAAACCGCGCGAAGGCATCGACCTCCAGCCGCTGCTGATCCAGTGAGGTGACCTGAGAGCGGTCCATCTCCACGGTCAGCACCCGCCGGTCGATCCGCACCACCGTCTCGATAAATGGCAGCCGCAGGCTGAGCCCGGCGCCGGTATCGCCGAAATCGGTGTGCGGCTGGAACCGGTTGATCACGCGCACCGGCGCGCCGAGGTTCATCACCACCGCCTGCTCGGTTTCGGGAACCTCGACCACGCTGCTGAGCAGCAGCAGCGTCAGCGCGGCGGCGGCAACCACCGCGATCTTGTTGTCATGCCAGAATTCGAGCAGCATCACTGGCCTCCGCTGGTGGTGGCGGCGGGATCGCTCGCGACATGGCTGTGCAGCTGGGGCAGCGGCAGGTAGGAGGTGGTGTTGCCCTCGATGATCACCTTGTCATTGCGGCTCAGCACGCGCTCCATCGTTTCGTAATACAGCCGCCGCCGGGTGACTTCGGGGGCCAGCTTGTATTGCGCATAGACCTGATCGAAGGCGGCGGCATCGCCTTGCGCGCCATAGACGATGGTTTGCGCCATGGCGTTGGCCTTGCTGACGTATTGCTTGGCCTCGGATTGGGCGGCATTGACCGCCTGGAACGCGGCAACGACCTTGGCCGGCGGATTGGCGCGCTTGATGTCGACGCCCTGGATCAGCACGCCCGAACGATAGGCATCGAGCACGCCCTGCATGTGGTCGCGCACGTTCTGTTCGATCGCGGTGCGCCCGGCGCCGCCCATCACATCATTGAGCGAAACGTCCGAGACCGACGCGCGCATCGCCGCTTCGGCCACTTCGCGCACGGTCTGGTCCGGGTCATCGAGTTGGTAGGAGTAGAGTTTCAAATCCTTGATACTCCACCGCACCTGATACGAGAAATCGACCAGGTTCTGATCGCTGGTCAGCATCAGCTTCTCGGTCTCGCCCTCGGGGATCGGCTCGCGGTGGATCGAGGTGACGTCGGTGACCGCGACATCCTGGATTGGCCAGGGCAGCGTGAACGATACACCGGGGCCGACGATATGCGAATATTTGCCAAAAGTCGTGACGACGCCCTGTTCGCTGGAGCCCAGCTGATGGCTGCTGGTGGCGAGCAGCCACACCGTGACCACGCCGGCGGCGATCAGCGGCAGCCAGCTTTTGCCATCGGGGCGGGTGGGCAGGTGAAAGCTGGTGCCGGGGCGCGGCGGACCGGAGCCTCCGGGCGCACCGCCGCCAGCATTGCCCTGGCGGCGGGCGCGGAAAATGTCCTCAATGCTGGCGGAGCGGCGCGGCGGGGCCTCACCGCTGGGCAGCCAGGGGTTGCGAGGGCCGGATCGGCGTTCGCCCGGGGAGGCGCCCGGGGAGGCGCCGGGGGAGGCGCCGGGGCCGGCGTCCGGGGTGCTGGGCGGAGGGGCGGCTTCTTCGCCGCCAGCTTCGGGCGCCGGGTCGGAGGCGGCAGGCTGCTCATGCTCGGGCGGTTCTTCGCCGCCACCGCCGCTGCCCCCACCGTTTTTGCTCCCGCCACTATTGTCAGTGCCCCAGGGGCTGCGTTTGCCAGCCATTGCCGAAATCCGCCCCCCATTCTGCGCGAGCCAGTCGCCGATCATTGTCATAGGCGTTACTATAGGTGCGCCGTGCCGACAAAAACAGTGCCTTGCGCGGGTTTTTCCCTCTAGTGGATTGATTTTGACATTCGAGTCCCGCTTGCGGCAAAGGGTGCTTTCGAATGTCAAAATCATAAAATCCACTAGAAAC
>JANXUK010000027.1 GCA_025356275.1 Sphingomonadales bacterium
CCTACCGGCATCAGCCGGTAGTCGTTCAGTTTGACCTTTGCATCCCCTTGCGGTTGGGATGGGTCTGCAAATGTCAAAATCGTAAAATCCACTAGAATCAAAATCTTCTAGTGGTCCGAAAAGATTCTGACATTCGAGCGCCACTTGGCCTCAAGCGGTATCGAATGTCAGAATCGGACCACTAGCGCCGGCTGGATGGTCGCGTGTTCGAACACAAAGCCGCTGCGCATCGCCGCATCGGGCAGGCCGCGCTGACCGCCGAGCAACAGCTCCCCCGCAAAATCGCCCAGCGCCAGCCGCAGCGGCCACGCCGGGATCGGGATCGGCGCCGGCCGCCCCAGCGCGCTGCCCAGCGCGGAGGTGAAGCGGCGGTTGGTGACGGGCTCCGGCGCGGTGGCATCGACCCGCCCCGCCATATCGCGCCGCGCGATGCCATTGCCGATCAGCCGCACCAGATCGTCGCGGAGGATCCAGCTCATCCATTGGCGCCCGTCGCCAAACCGCCCGCCCATGCCGGCCCGCTGGCGCTGCTGCTGGCGAAGCTGCCGCAGATCATGCTGCCGGCCGGCGCGTGCCCGACCAGCGCGCCGACACAGTCGCCGCATTATGGTTGCCACCTCGCTCCGGGGATGGCGCCCCCTGTCACTCTGTCACTCTGTCACTCTGTCACTCCGTCACTCTGTCGCGCGATGCGCGTGCCCGCGCCCGGGTTTAGCCGGTGGCGCCCCGCGACAGCAGGGCATGACTCAGCATCGCGATGCCCACCCACAGCAGCAGCGAGATCACCACGCTGAGCACATAGCCATGCAAGCGCGAGATCCGGTACCGCATTTCAGGGACCTGCTTGGGCTCGCCCTGACTGTCCTCGATGTTTCGCGATTCCTGTATGATTAACATAGTTCCGGACCCCAACCTGGAAACCAGACGTTGCATATCGCGGGTCGCCCGATCCTCCGTGTAAAGGATTGTAAATTGTGAGGGTGGAATGATTACACCTCCCCAAAACCTGTTACGCGCCAGTCAGAGGGAACGGGGGTCAGGCCCGAAGCCCCACCAAAGGGATCGCCATGCGTATCGCAATAGCCGACGATGACATTACCTTCGTCGAATTCATTAAGTCCGTCACCGTAGATCAGGGGCACAGCTGTGCCACTTTTTCCGATGGACAGGCGCTGGTCACCCAGCTTCAGCGCGATACGTTCGATCTGGTGATCCTCGACTTGCACATGCCGCGCCTGACCGGGCAGGAGGTGCTGCGCTGGATCCGGGCCAACATGCCCGCGCCGCCGGCGGTGATCATGCTGACCAGCCAGACCGACAAGGGCGATATTGCCCGCACGCTGAACGCCGGCGCCGATGATTACATCGTCAAGCCCGAGAGCGCGCCGATCATCGCCGCCCGGATCGAGGCGGTGCTGCGCCGGACCACCTCAAAAAGCTCGCCGGCGCAATTCCTTACCTTCGGGCACTATCGCTTCGACCGGCTTGACAGCAGCGTCATCTATGCCGGCGAGGCGGTGCGGCTGACCGCCAAGGAATTCGCGCTGGCGCTGGTGTTTTTTGAGAACGTCAACCGCGCCTTGTCGCGCAGCTATCTGCTGGGTAGGGTGTGGCACAGTGTTGCGGGCCTGCCCACGCGCACGCTGGATGTGCATGTGTCCCATATCAGGGCCAAGCTGGCGCTGTCGGCAGAACGAGGATTTCGGCTGCACACGATTGTGAACTATGGCTATCGACTGGAAACCAGTTCGGAGAGTGAATGAACAGGAATAGCGCGCTTTGTGCCACCCTGCTGATCGTGGCCGCCGGGGGCCATGCCGCTGCACAGCAGTCCGCCGGACAGCGGGAGTCTGGACAACAGGGGGCGGGCGAGCAAGGTTCTGGGCGCGAAGTTCTGTATCGCACCAAGCTGCATGACACGTTGTACGATCTGGCGCGGCGATACATGGTGCGCCAATCGGATTACCTGACGGTCCAGACCCTCAACCACGTGCGCACACCCGAACATCTGCCCCCGAACCTGCAACTGCGCATTCCGGTGGCGCTTTTGAAAAGCGAGCTGGTCACCGCGCAGGTCGTCTCGTTCCGCGGCGATGTGCGGATCGGTGAGGATCGCCGCGCGCCGCAAGTGGGCGCAACGCTGGCCGAGGGGGCTCGGCTGGAGACCGGGCCTGGCGCGTTCCTGACGATCAAGGCGGTCGATGGCTCGATCATTGTGATGCCATCGCAAAGCGTGATGCGGCTGGCGCGGATGCGGCGGATGCTGCTGACCGGCGGCATAGACCAGGAATTCGCGGTGGAACGCGGGCATATCCAGACCGAGGTGATGCCCCAGACCAATCCCAACAGCCATTACCAGTTCCGCACCCCGATCGCGGTTTCCGCAGTGCGCGGCACTGTCTTCCGCGTGGCCTATGGCGATGGGCCCTCCATCACCGAGGTGCTGGGCGGTATCGTTGTCGTGGGCAGGCCAGGCGCGGGCAAGCCGGTGCCGGTGCCCAAGGGGATGGGCGCGGCGGTCTCGGCATCGGGCGAGATCGCCACCGAAGTGCTGCTGCCGCCGCCGGCCCTGATGGTGCCGGATGCGGTTCTGTCGTCGCGGAATGTGCATTTCGCTTTTGCGCCGGTGGCGGGTGCGGTGCGCTATCATGCGCAGATCTCGCTGGACGCGCCGTTCCACAATGTCGTCGATGAGGTGATTACGCCGTCGCCCGAAGCCAACTTTGCCAAGCTGGCCAACGGGCATTATTTCCTGCGTGCCACCGCGATATCCGCCAAGGGTTTCGAGGGCCTGCCCGCGATCTATCCGGTGGACCGCAAACTGGTGATCATCGAAGGCGCGGTGACAAGGCTGAACCGCCGGGAGTACAGCTTCAATTGGCAGTATAATGGCGACCCGGCCGAGCATTACCGCTTCCAGCTGGACCCTGTGGGCAATGGCGCGATCGGCCTTCTCGACCAACCGAACCTGCGCGGGACCACCCTGGTGCTCGATGATTTTGCCCCCGGCACCTATCGCTGGCGGGTTGGCGCGGTGGTGGCGCGGGCAGATGGTTCGCGTGACATCATCTGGACCCCGTTCAGCCCGGTACGGCTGACACGGCCGGGGTTTTAGGGCAACAGGCGTCGATATTCACCCGATGAGGTTTCGCTAAGCCCTATGATCAAGCAACGCCGGCTGTTGGTGGAATGGGCGGTGATCCTGATCATTGCCATCACCATGGTGGCGGTGCTGGCGACATCGGGGGCGACCAAGCGCCTCGACGATCAGTTGTATGACCGTCTGAGGGTCTGGCACGCACCGCCGGTCGACGCGCGCATCCTGATCGTCGCGATCGATGATGACAGCCTGCGCGAGCTGGGGGCGTGGCCGTGGCGCCGGGTGTGGCATGCGCGGTTGATCGACCGGCTGCGCAGTGCCGGCGCAAGCGCGATCGCTTATGACGTGCTGTTCGTAGAGCCGACCGCCGATGATGTCGCGTTGGGCGAGGCGATGCGGCGCGGACCGCCGACCTTTGTGCCGATGCTGTTCCGCGCGCCGGGCCCGAACGGGGCTGCGGTCGAGGCTGTGCCGCCGGCCTCTGCCATCGCGCAAGGCGCCGCCGGGTGGGGCCACGTCGACCTCAAACCCGATGGCGACGGCCTGATCCGCCACATCGCTTTGGCCGAGACCGCCGATGGGGGCGAAGGGGCCCAGGGGGCCGCGCCGCTGCCGCATCTGATGGAGCTGGTCTATCGCAATGCCACCGGCCATCCATCGCCGGGCTTTGGCGGACCGGCGGGCGCGTCGCTGTTGCTGCCTTACACGCATGCGGTGGGCGATTTCCCAACCGTGTCCTTTGCATCGGTGGTGTCGGGCGAGGTGCCCGATGCCTTCCTGCGCGAGCGAATCATCCTGGTCGGTGCCACCGCGACCGGCATCGGTGACCGCTTTCCCACCCCGATGTCGGGCGGGGCGGCGGTGCCGGGGGTCGAGCTTCAGGCCAATCTGCTCAACGGCATGCTGGCCGGCCGATTGATCCATACCATCGCGCCGCGCTGGCTGGCGATCCTGTCGGTGCTGCCGGTCGGGCTGGTGATGCTGGGGTTCTGGCGCTGGACGCCGGGGACGGCGCTGCGCTGCTCGATCATCGCGATCCTGACGGTGGTGGTGACGGCGATCCTCGCGCTGGTCGCAGGGCATTGGTGGCTGCCGCCGGGGCCCGCCATCGCCGGGCTGTTGCTGGTCTATCCGTTATGGGGCTGGCGGCGGTTGCAGGCGATCAGCGATTACGTTGATCAGGAGCTGGGCCGCTTCAGGGCCGAGCAGGATCTGGCCATTCCGGAGCGTCCGAGCCGCCTGCCGCGTGACGTGATCGAGGCGCAGACCATCCGGTTGGCCAGCGCCATCGACCGCATCCGCGACATCCGCCGCTTTGCCAGCGACACGGTGCAGCATCTGCCCGATCCGCTGTTTGTCACCGACCTGCCGGGGCGGATCACGCTGGCCAATGGCGCCGGCCTGCGCATTGCGGGCGGCGATCCGGTGGGGCACAATTGCGCCGACCTGCTGCGCGATCTGTCGGCGAAAAGCCCTGATTACGATGCCGACCCGGGTGAGCTTGCCTTGCCCGACGGGCGCCGTTTCGTGGTCGCGCGCGCGCCGCTGCAACATGCCGACGGGGTGCAAAGCGGCTGGATTCTGCGGCTGGTCGACATCACCACCATCCGCGAGGGCGAGCAGGCGCGCGAGGAAATCCTCCAGCTACTCAGCCACGACATGCGCTCCCCCCAGGCCTCGATCATCACACTGATCGATGGACCGCTGGGCAGCGGCATCGCCCCCGATCTGGCGGCACGGATCACCCGCCATGCCAGGCGGACGATGGCGCTGGCCGACAATTTCGTCCAGCTGGCGCGGATGCAGGCGGTGGCGTTTGCGCCGGTCGAGATGGCGCTGGGCGACCCGCTGGCCGAGGCGGCCGACGAGCTGTGGTCGCAGGCACGCAAGGCCGGGGTCGCTATCGCGACGCGGGGGCTGGAGGAACCGCTGTTCATCGCGGGGGAGCCGGCGATGCTGCTGCGCGCCTTCGTCAACCTGATCGACAATGCGGTGAGGTTCAGCCCGGAGGGGGCCGTGGTCGATTGCGCGATCACCCGGGATGCGGCCAGCGGCTTCGCGCTATGCCGGATCACCGATCATGGGCCGGGCATCTCGCCGGAATTGCGCGAGGGCCTGTTCGGGCGCTTCGCGTCGGGCGGCAATTCGGGAGGTAGCGGCGCCGGACGCAGCAGCGCCGGATTGGGCCTCGCCTTCGTCAAGGCGGTGGTGGAGCGCCACGGCGGTCAGATCCGATGTGACAGCAGCGCGGCGGGCACCTGCTTCACGCTGGCCCTGCCGCTGCTGCCGCTATGAGCTTTCAGGCGCCGCCGCCCCTCACGGGCGCTTTTTGAGCGTTTGGCAATTGCCACTGGACGGCCGCGTTCCAGGTCAGGACGAAGTTCCATCCGGGGAAGTTGGTCGGATATTCGTGCCGTCCTGCAATTGCGCGGTGGTGTAGCAGGTGCCGCCCGCGCTGCTGCCCGCGCTGCTGGCCGTGCCGCTGGCGGTATTAGGCGCGATGTTCCCGTGACTGAGCCAGTGGCATAGCTTTGCGTGATGGTGCCTAATTGCCGCCGGCCAGCCCGCCATTGTCAACATTGCCCGAGACCGCGCCGCTGGCATAGCTTTGGGTGATTGTGCCCCCATCGTTCCTGCCGAGCAGCCCGCCGGCGTGATAATTGCCGCCGTTTACCGCTCCGGTCGCATAGCTTTCGCTGGTGATGCCGTTCAGCTGAAAACCGATCAGCCCGCCCACAGAGGAGTTGTTGCCCTGGGCCGTAACACTGCCGCTGGCGTGGCTTTGCGTGACGGTGCCCGCGTTGTTGAAGCCCAGCAGCCCGCCGAAATAGCGGCCAGACGCCCCATTGGCAGTGACCACGACATTGGTGGAGCTTTGCGTGATCGCGCCGTCGCTTTGACCGACCAGCCCGCCAGTCGTGCTGACCCCGCTGACCGATTCGCTGGCGAAGCTGCCGACCGAGGCCACATTGGTGACGGTGTGCCTAGTGGATTGATTTTGACATTCGAGTCCCGCTTGCGGCAAAGGGTGCTTTCGAATGTCAAAATCATAAAATCCACTAGAAACAATATAATATTTAGTGGTTCTTGTGCTTTCCGACATTTGCCTCTGCCCTTGCCGAAAGGGATGCAAATGTCGGAAACGAACCACTAGACACTTGATAACCCAATTTCAGGCATACCATTTGCGCCGCGCGATATTCTATCCCCCGCTCAACGCCTGAACGATGGTGATCTCGTCCTGCGCTGACAGGGCGCCATTGAGATCAAAGGTCTGCACGCCGTTGACGAAGCAGCGCATGTGCCGGCGAAAATTTCCCTGTTCGTCGATCACGCGAAAGCGCAGCCCCGGATAGTGCGCGTCAAGCGCGGCAAACATCTGCGCCACCGTCGCCCCATCCGCGATCACCTCGGCCGCGCCGGTATAGGAGCGCAGCGCGTCGGGGATGCCGATCCTCATGCCGGCAGCGCCGCCTCCACCGCGTAAATATGCGGCAGGTGCTGAGCCAGCATGGACCACCGCGCGTCCCCCGCAGCATCGGCGCACATCCACAGGCTGCCGCTGGTGGTACCCAGATAGAGCCCAACGGGGTCGTAACCGTCCTGCGCCATCGCCTGACGCAGCACCGTCCACCACGCATGGCCCGGCGGCAGGCCGGTGTCCTGCCGCTGCCACGTGCCCCCGCCGTCGCGCGTCATATAGGCGGCGGGCCTCCCGCCCGGGCTGGTGCGCGGCCAGACGTCGGTGCCGTCCATCGGGAACACCACAAGGTGTCGGGATCGCGCGGATGGGCGACGATGGGAAAGCCGATATCCCCGATCTCGCCCGGCATATTGCGCCCGATCCGCTGCCACTCGTCAGAGGGCCGGTCGATCCGGTATATGCCGCAGTGGTTCTGTAGATACAACCGGTCGGGCAGGGTGGGGCACAAAGCCAGGCAATGCGGATCGTGGCTCTGGATCACGCTGGCATCGCCGAACACCACGGCCATGCCTGCCACCAATGGCGTCCAGCTGGCCCCGGCATCACGCGTCTCATGCACCCCGCCGCTCGACATGCCGAGATAGAGGTGGTTCCCGTCGCGTGGATCGACCAGCAGCGAGTGCAGCTTGGGCCCATCGGGCGTGCCATCCTGGGGCCCGCCCATCCATTCGCGATATTGCGGATTGTCGTTGAGGCCGGCCACGCCCTCCCACGTCACGCCGTGATCCTCGCTGCGGAACAACCCGTGCGGCGAGGTGCCGGCGTACCATACGCCGGGCTGGCTCGCATGGCCGGGGGTGAGCCAGAACGTGTGGTCGACGCTGCGCCCCGTCTCTCCGTCCGGGGCCTTGGCGAAAGCTGGCGGATGCCTGGCCTCGGCCCAGCTTTTGCCCATGTCGGTGGAGCGAAAGATCGTCGGCCCCAGGTGCCCGGTCTTGGCGGCGGCAAGCAGCGTCCGGCCGTCGCGCGGATCGAGCACCATGTGATGAACAATGTGCCCCAGGAAATGCGGCCCGTCGGTGTGCCACGCCAGCCGCGCCGCATCGCTGCGGTAGATCCATGCCCCTTTGCGCGTCCCAACCAGCAGAGCAATCTTTGGCATCTTGCGACACTCCCGCCCGAACTCACGCGCGGGTCTATTTCACCGTTGCCGGTATCGCAAGGATCGCAGTCACGGGCTTTGCGCGAGGGGATGCGCCGGCGGGTGGGTCACCCGTATGATTGCGCCTGCCGAGCCAAGGCAGCCCGGCGGGCTTTCCCATCAGGCTCGATCAGAAATCGATGGGCGCCGACCCGGATCGTCCACAGCGACGCCCGCGCATAGGCCGTGGTCTTCGGCGCGGTATACGATGAATAGACGTAATTGGGGCAGGTGTGTCCGCCCGTCACCGCGCCCGCGCAGGCGGCCAGAATGGCGCTGGAACTTATCGTCACGCACCAAGCTGAGAAATGCTCATGTGAAACCCCTGATCATTCTAGTCGCGGATCAGCCGATACCAGGGGCACCGAATCCTCTTGCCGGGATTCTTAACCGTGCAGGTATGACAGGGGTTTGACAGTCAAACGGGGCCCAGCGGCTCGCTACGCAGATTCTTGCAGATATGGCCCCGCCGGGAACAAGGCGGGTTGGTCATCGAGACAGGTTTTGCAACAGCACCGGATCAAGATGGGGGCCAGGGCGTTAAATCCCCAACAGCGGGAGCGATGCGCCATGGCCCTATTGGGAATAAGCGAATTTACGACGATGCCGTGGTCATTCGATCACGATCTGATGCGCTATGCCGCGCACGGCGCCGGCGCCATCGAAGTGGTCGAAGCCAAGCTCGACGACAAATCCTATGCCGAGCAATTGGCGGCGATTGGCGCCGCCGGGCTGATCATCAGCGGCGTTCAGCCCAGGGTCCGGACCTTCTTCGCCAGCCGCATGACCCCCGAGCCGACCTCGCTGGCGGACCGCACCGCCGCGCTGCGAGGTACGATCGAGCGGCTGGGCCGGTTTGCGCCGGGTGCGCCGTTTATCACCAACACCGGCGCGCATCCGCGCGGCGATATGGCCGAGGCGATGCGGATCGTCGCTACGCAACTGCGCCTGCTTGCCCCCATTGCCGCCGATCACGGCGTGCGCCTTGCGCTTGAGCCGCTCAACCCCACCTCGGTCAATGCCGAAAGCGCGATCTGGACCATCGATCAGGCACTGACCGTGATCGAGGATGCCGGGCGCGATGAAGTCGGGCTCTGCCTCGATTATTGGAACATCTGGCAGAACGCCGCGGTCGAGGCCGCCATCGCGCGTGCCGGGGACCGCATCTTCACGGTCCAGGCGAGCGACTGGCGCGTGCCGCAATCCTTTGCCGACCGCGTGGTGCCCGGAGACGGCGCGATCCCGCTGGCCTCACTGATTGCCGCCACCCACAAGGCCGGATTTCGCGGCGCCTATGTGACCGAGATATTCTCGCTCGACGTTGCCGATTCGCTTTATGCGGCGGATCTCGACGCGGTGGTCATGCGGTCGCTGGCGGGGATGCGGGCGGCATGTTTTGCGGCTGGCATTGATGGAGATGACCGTCGGGATCGGTGATCAGCGCCGCGCCTTGCGCCTGCCACACCAACCGCGTCGCCGCGACATCATCTGGCCGCCGTCCTGCCCCGCCCGGCGCGAGCGCGGCATAAGCCAACAGTTCGAGATGCGCGCCCGGCCCGCCCGGATGCAGCGCCACGACATCGACCCAGGGATCATCGAGCCCATCGAGCGCAGCCTGGGCGGGGCCGTGATTGGTCGTGCGCGCGCCGATTTTCAATCTATGCCTGGCATAGAAAGCAAGGCTGGCGGCGGAATTGCTGACCACAATCGCGCTGTGATCGATCCGGGGCAGAGGCAGCGACGGAGCAGGGAATTGCAGGAGTTCGAGCGGGTGCCCCTCGGGATCGCGAAATTTGACCGCCACGACGCTGCCATTGGCTGGCGGCAATTGTACCGGGGGATCGCGTGAAATCGGCTGTGCCCCGGCGGCCAGCGCGCGGGCCCAGTCCTCGGACAGATTTGCCGTGACGATTGCGAAGTGCTGAAAGGGGCGCGCATTCGCTGCATAGCGCAGGGGGGGCAGGGGGTAGGCCCGGCCGGGCGGGTCGAACTGATCGATGTCCAGCCGCTGTCCCGCCAGCGTCAGCGCGGTGCGCGTGCCGGAGCCGGTGAGGCCGAGCAGCGCCATCTCTGCGGCGTCAATCGTGACGGTGTTGCCCACCACAAAACCCAGCGCCGCCCGGTAAAACGCTGCCAGCGTCGCGGCATCATGGCTCACCAGGCGGATCCCGATCAGCGCCTCGAAGCGCATCACACCAGCGCCAGCCCGCGCATATTGACCGGGATCGTCAGCAGGCTGTGCGAAGCGCAGAGGAACAGCCACGTCAGCGCCCGCCCACCGAAACACAGATTGCCGACCGGCGCATCGGTGTGAATTTGCCCCAACAGCGTGCCATCAGAGGCGAGGCAATGCACGCCATCGCCCGCGCTGAGCCACAGATTGCCCGCCTCATCCACGGCCATACCATCGGTGTAACCCGGCGAGACCGACGCGAAATCCTCCCCCGGCCCGACCACGCCCCGCCCGACCCCGCCATCCCCAACCGCGCCATGCCCAACCGCGCCGCCATGCCCGATGGCATAGCGCCGCACCCGGCGCAGCGGCTGCACAGCGAATTGCTCGCCGGTGTCGCTGACGTAAAGCACGCTTTCGTCGGGCGAAAAAGCGAGGCCGTTGGGCCCCGAACAATCGGTGATCATTGCGGCAGGTTCGCCGCCCGCCGGGTCGATGCGGTAAATTGCGGGCCGGTTTTCGGACTGCGCCCGATGTCCCTCGAAGTCGGTTTCGATACCGTAGACCGGGTCGCTGAACCACACCGACCCGTCCGAGTGGCACACCAGATCGTTGGGCGCGTTGAGCCGGCGCCCGCCGAACCTGTCGGCCAGCACGGTCTCGCGGCCATCAGGCCCCACCCGCAGCACCGCCCGGCGGCCATGCGAAGCGATGAGCAGCCGGCCGGCACGGTCGCGCGCGTGGCCATTGGCGTAATCCGAGGGTGCGCGATAGACGCTGACGCCGCTGTGTTCGCGCCAGCACAATTCGCGGTTCGCAGGCACATCGCTGAACACCAGCATCGCGTGATCGGCATACCACACCGGCCCTTCGGCCCAGTCCAGTCCTTCGGCCAAAACCGTAAGCCGCGCATTGCCGAGGATCATCCGGCGAAAGCGTTCGTCGTGAATGGTATAGCGCGGCTCGCTCCATGTCACCCGATCAGCGGACATGGCAGGGCACGCGGACCGGATCGACGTGGCAGCGCACGCACAACAGCACCGCGGGCACATCGCCGATGGTGCCCGAACGATGCCCGAGCCGGCCTTCGCTTGCGACACACCCCTGATCTTCGCCGAGCGAGAACTCACCCGGCCCCTGTTCGATGCGGGTGCCGTCCATGCTTTCGATAAACCAGCGCCCCGACAGCACGACGATCCATTGCGGCGCCGGGTTCTCATGCCATTCACCGATCCAGCCGACGGGCTGCACCGTGAACACCACGGTGGCATCGCCGCGCGGCTGGGGATTGTTCCACTGGGGGTCGGCACTGCCGATCTGTTGCGCCTGATATTGGGTGAGGTGGCACAGCTGCTGATGGCTGACCCCGGCATCGTCGGTCCACAAATGCCAATAGGGCACCTGCGGTTTCGGCCCGAGCCCGCTCATTTCGCGGCACTGCCATAAAGATGTGTAGATGCCAGCGGATCGTGCCACAATTCGCGCGCATGCGATCCGTCAGCGCCGATGGCCAGCAGCACCAGCGCCGCCCCCAAGGCCAGGTTCTTCCAGAAATCCCAGAACAGCGCGCGGCCCTGTCCGCCCGGATTGCTCCAGAAATCGCCGGGCCGCCAGAATCGCTTGAACAACAGCGCGGTGACCCAGCAATAGCCGCCCAGCACCGCCGCGCCGAGCCGGTCGGCATAACCGCTGATAATCGCTCCCGAGCAGCACACCTCGATACCAACCCCGCCCATGATCACCAGCGTGGCCAGCACGCGCGGCCGGAACACCTCGCCGCATTGCCCCACCGCGCCGCCGAAATTGAGAAGCTTGTCCAGCGTGCTGAACGGAAAAAACAAGGCCACCGCCATGATCCGCAGCGCCAGCACGCCAAACCCGATGCTGCTCATGCGATCCTCCCCGCAATAATTTCGGCCACGCGCAAGGCGTTGGCGATGATCGTCAGCGTGGGGTTCACCGCGCCGATCGAGGGGAAGAAGCTGGCGTCGGTGACATAGAGATTGTCCACCTCATGCGCCCGGCAATCGAGGTTCAGCACCGAGGTCGCCGGGTCGGTGCCAAAGCGCGCGGTCCCCGCCTGATGCGCCGTGCCGGGAAGGCCGATATCCTGCCCGAAATACAGCGAGCGTTCCATCAGGAAAGCGGTGTTGCCGCTCTTGTCCAGCACCTGTTTCAGTTTGATTTTCAGCCGCTCCAGCGCCTCCGGGTTGGTGGGACGCAGGTCGAGATGCACTTCGCCGTCGCGGTAATAAACGCGGTTGGCAGGGTCGGGCAGGTCCTCCGCCTGGAGCCAGAAGTCGAGCGAATGGCGCGCGATCTCCGAAAACGGCATGTCGGGCATCCACTCCAACCAGCGCGGCAGCACCTCGGCCTTGATCTGCTCGGGGTGGGTAGTGGCCATCAGCTGAACGAGGCCCAACGGATAGTCCCAATCATCGCTGCCGAAATAGAAATCGCTGAAGGCCAGCGTCTTTTGGAACACGGTGTCGCTGGGTTTGCGGGTCACCGCCATCAGCACGCTCATCTCATGCCGCATGTAATTGCGCCCGACCTGATCGGAGCTGTTGGCCAGCCCACCCGGATGCGCATCATTGGCCGAGCGCAGCAGCAGCAGCGCCGAGGATAGCGCGCCCGCTGCGACCACCACGGTGCCAGCCGAATAGGTCTCGCCCACCCCGCCGCGTGTCACTTCGACCGCGGTTACGATGCGCCCGGTGGCATCGGTGACCAGCCGGCTGGCATAGGCGCCGGTCAGCAGTGTGACGTTGGGATATGCCGCCAGTGTAGGATCGATGCAGATCACCTGCGCATCCGATTTGGCATTCATCGGGCAGGGGAAGCCATCGAAGAAGCTGCACCGGATGCACGGGCTGCGCGGCGTCGGCTTGCCGTCCACCTCGTCCAGCCGGATGCCCAGCGGCAGATGGAACGGTTTCAGCCCGATGCGCTCCAGCGACTGCGACAGCGCGGCAATGGCGGGCTCATGGCTGACCGGCGGGTGCGGATAGGGCCCCCGCGCCCACGGCTCCAGCGGGTCCTCACCGCGCGCGCCATGCACCTCGAACAGCTCCTCGGCGGCCTGATACCACGGCTCGAAATGCGCGTAATCGAGCGGCCATGCGGGCGATATGCCGCCAGCATGCACCACCTCGCCGAAATCGCGCTCGCGCAGGCGGAACAGCGCGCCGCCATAGACCTTGGAATTGCCGCCGACGAAGTAATGCAACTGCGGTGTGAAGGCCTGGTTATCGACATCGCGCCAGCTTTCGGCGGCCTGATATTTGCCCTCGACAAAGACCTTTTTCGCCGACCAATTGTCCTCGCTGCGCGGCAGATAATCGCCGCGCTCCAGGATCAGGATGCGCTTGCCGGTCCTGGCCAGCCGGTGGGCCACCGACGCGCCGCCCGGGCCGCTGCCGATGATGATGACGTCGAATTGGGTCGCGTCGTCGCTATCGGGCACTATCCACCTCGCCAGCCGCAAAGTGCGGCGCCGCTGATACTATCGCCATCGCCGTTTGCTGACAATGCTGTGGGACGGTTGTCGGAACCATCGTATGGTTTCGCGGGTTATCCCATCGACGCTCGCGCAGCAGCCCGGCTCGATGTCATCAGGGCAGATATACGCATATGGACATGGCAACCATCGCAAGCGACCGCCTGAGCGCTGGCATTTCGACACTGGGCGCCGAATTGCGGCATTTGACTGACAGCGGGGGGCGTGAATTGCAATGGGACGGCGACCCGGCGTTCTGGACCGGGCGCGCACCGATCCTGTTCCCGGTGATCGGTGCGCTTGCCGGGGGGTGCTATCGGCTGGACGGTGTCAGCTACCCCATGCCCAAACACGGTTTTGCGCGGCGTGCCAGTTTCGACATCGTGGACCAGACCGCCGATGCGGTGAGTTTTCGGCTTGCGGCGACCGACGCGACCCGCGCGATCTATCCGTTTGAATTCCGTCTCGACATCCGGTTCTCGCTGGCCGGGGCCAAATTGACGGTCGCCGCCACGATTGCCAATGCCGGGGAAACCGCCATGCCCGCCAGCTTTGGCTTCCATCCCGCCCTGCGCTGGCCGCTACCCTATGGTCAGCCGCGAAATGCGCATATCGTCTGCTTTGCGCAGGAAGAGCCCGCCCCGGTCCGCCGCATCGATGCGCAGGGCTTGCTGCGGGCCGAACCGCAGCCGACGCCGGTTTTGGGTAATACGCTGGCGCTGCGCGACGATCTGTTCGTGGATGATGCGTTGATCTTCGATCGGTTGGAAAGTCGCCGGTTGACTTATGGCGCCGCCAACGCCCCGCGCCTGGCGATGGAGTTTGCCGATTTTCCCACGCTGGGCGTGTGGACCAAGCCCGGCGCCGGTTTTATCTGCATCGAGCCATGGCAGGGCAGCGCCGATCCGGTCGGCTATGCCGGCGATATCCGGGACAAGCCGGGCATCATGGCCATCGCGCCCGGTGACAGCAAGTGTTTTGCGATGCATATCAGCCTGACCGAATGACCCGATTTGCCGCCGGAGACACCGCGATGTTCGAGCATGATGTGGCCATCGTGACCGGGGGCGAGTCGGGTATCGGCGCGGCCTGTGCCAAGGCGCTGGGCGATGCCGGTGCGCGCGTCGTGATCACCTATTTCAAAGACGCGGCGGCCGCCCAGCAGGTCTGTGCGTCGATCGGCGGCGACGCCCGTGCCATCGCTGTCCAGACCGATGTCGCCGACGAGGCAGCGGTTGCCGCGCTGTTCGATGCCGCCGAGGCTGCGTTTGGCACGGTCAGCCTGCTGGTCAATTCCGCCGGGTTGAACATGAGCGGGATATACCTTGTCGACATGGAATTGAGCCTGTTCGACCGCGTGATCAAATCGGACCTCTATGGCCCGTTTCTGACTTGCCGCGCCATGGTGCGCCGGCTGGAGCCGAAGGCTATGAAGGGGCGCATCGTCAACATATCCTCGATCCACGAACGCGCGCCGCGCCCCGGCGGGGTCGATTACGATGCGGCCAAGGGCGGGCTGGCACAGCTTACCACCACGCTGGCGCTGGAACTGGCGCCCAAGGGCATTGCGGTAAACGCCGTTGCGCCTGGCATGATCCTGACCCCGATGAACCAAAGCGCGCTCGACAATGCCGCGGAGCTTGCGGCCAAGGAGGCGGCGATCCCGTGGCGGCGGGCCGGGCGCCCCGATGAGGTCGCGGCGCTGGTCAATTTCCTGCTGTCGCCGGCGGCAGATTACATCACCGGCACCACGGTGACGATCGATGGGGCGCTGTCGTTGACCGTGGCCCAGGGAGCTTGAGCGTGGTGGACTTCAACGTCGAACGGATCGACCCGATTGCGCTGGCGGGCAACGCCGCAGTATCGAACAGATGTTGGATGAGCCCCTATGTCTGGCGGCTGGGTGATGGCAGCTATGCGATGCTGGTGCGCGCGGTGCCCCCGGCGGGCGAGACCGGCGATACCGGCACGATCTGGTACGCGACCAGCCGCGACGGGCTGAGCTTTGTGGCCACCGACACCCCCGTTCTCTCACCCGGGCCCGGTCCCGACGATATCGGCGGCTGCGAGGACCCGACCCCGGTGCTGTGCGACGATGGCAGCGTGCTGGTCTATTACACCGGCGTCGATGCCAGCCGCACGCATGGCGAAATGCTCTACGCCACCGGGCCTTCGCTCGACCGGCTGACCAAGCAGGGGGTCGCGATGGCGAACACACCGTCACAGGGCAATATCAAGGAAGCCACGGTCGACCGGACCAGCGACGGGGGCTGGCGCATGTTCTACGAATATGCCCGCGACGAGGCCTCGCTGATCGGCCTGGCGGTAGGCACCGGCGTTGCAGGACCGTGGACCGACCAGAAAGACCCGTTCGGCCCGCGCACGGACAGCTGGGACAGCTGGCACCTCTCGACCGGGCCGATGCTGACCAGCGACAAGAACCGCCCGGTAATGTTCTACAATGGCGCGACCCGCGATGCGCGCTGGCGGATCGGCTGGGTCGCATTCGATGCCGAATATACCCAGGTGGTCGCGCGCGGCGTCGAGCCGCTGATCACCCCGCCGCCTTCGCTCGAACGCAATGCCGCCGATATTGCCTTCGCGGCCTCGGTGGTTCTGGTCGGGAATGAGATCTGGCTGTATTATTCGCTGGCCGACACGCATCTGCGGCGCGCGATCATCCGCCGGAGCTGAGCATCCCCCGGCGCGTTTGCCGACCCTGCCGCTGGCTCAGCCGATGGCTTGATCGATGATGGCATCATCCTCGGGGATCTGACCGTCGAGCATCAGCATCGCCAGACCATGCACAACCGCCCATGCCTGAATGGCGCGTATCCCGGCCTCGCCTCCGTCCTGGGCCGCAGCAGCGGCGGCATTCGCCAGTAGGAGCGTGCTAGCCTCCGAATGCATCCCGCCCGCCGCCTTTTGCGGCGCCAGCGCCGGCGAGGCGAAAATCAGCCGGAATAGCGCCGGATTGGCCAGGGCAAACCGCACATAGGCGCGCCCCGTCTCGGCAAAACCCGCTTTGCCCCCCCCGGCGGCCTCGGCAGCGGCGCGTTGAGCAGCGCCGAGCCGGGTCAGACCCTCCAGAGCCAGCGCGGTCATCAAGGCCTGTTTGTCCGGAAAATGACGATAGACCGAGGTCGCGCTGACCCCAACGCCGCGCGCCACTTCGCGCAAAGACAGCGATTCTGCATCGCGTGAGTCCAGCAAGCAGAGCCCCTCGGCTATCAGCGCATCCCGCAAATCCCCATGATGATAGGGCTTTTTATCAGTGTTGACAGTGTTATCATTGACCGGCATAGTTACAGCGTAAACATAGGAGGCCCCGATGGAAAGCCCAATCGAAACGCGCGTTCGCAACCAGGTGGTCTAAGGCGTGGAAACCATCGCCGGGTTCAATCGCGAGCGCCTATGCGTTCCACATTGCCAACGCCTATGATGCCGGGGATGGTTGCGTGGTACTCGATCTATGCGCCTATGACACGATGTTCGTTGACGGCACGAGTGGACCCGACGCGCCATCGCGCGGTCTGGAACGCTGGACCATCGATCCGATCTCGCTCGGTCGACGTCCGCAGCATGGACCCAGCGCCGCAGGAATTCCCACGCATCGATGAGCGCTGGTTCGGCCAGCCCCATCGTCTTGCCTGGAGCATGGCGACATCGGGCGCGGCAAATGCCCGCTTCACCGGCGCGACCGCGCTTTATGCGCATGATCTGACGACGGACGCACGGTCGGTCCATGATTTCGGACCGGCCTGCCATCCGGGGGAGTTCGTCTTCGTGCCCGAGACGGCGGAGGGGCATGGCTGGCTGATCGGCTTGGTGATCGATGCCGGGCAAGACACTACCGATCTGATCATTCTGGACGCGCGGCATTTCGAGGATGCACCCGTGGCCAGCGTCCGCCTGCCGCACCGTGCTCCGCCCGGCTTCCATGGCAATTGGATCACCGCAGGTACGCCCAAGTGACCGCTCTCACTGCCAAGGAACCCGGTATGCATCGCACCCAACTCACCCAATGGCTGCGTCAGCGCGGACCAGTGCTCGCGCTCGATCTCGCTGTCAATTTCGCGCTGCCGGTGCTGGTTTATGACCGGACGCAGGCCCGCTGGGGCGAGGTGGATGCCCTACTCGCGTCCTCGGTGCCGCCGTTGTTGTGGGCTATCGGTGGTTTCGTGCGCAACCGGCGGATCGATGCGCTGTCGATCATGGCGATGGTTGGCATCGCGCTGTCGATTCTGGCGTTTCTCGGCGAAGGCTCGGCGCAGTTGCTGCAATTGCGCGAGAAGATGGTGACGCTGCTGATCGGGCTCGCGTTCCTCGGTTCGGCGGCGATCGGCAAGCCGCTGATCTACCCGCTTGCCCGTGCCACCGTGGCGCGCGAATCCGCCGAGGCGCTGGCCGATTTCGACGCCAAGCGCAACGATGGCCTGCTGCGGCATGCGGTGATGGTGATGACGCTGGTCTGGGGTTTTGGGCTGCTGGCGGATGTGGCGGTGTCGGTCCTGTTGATCTTCAGCCTGTCGGTTGGGCAGAATCTCGTGGTTGGTCCGATCCTTGGCTACGCCACGATTGGCGGCCTGACGCTGTGGACCATACTCTATCGCCGCTACCGAACGCGCCATGCCGCACGGGCCCGGGTCGCGCCTGATGCATAGGTGCGGAGAGGCTTTGTTGTATAACTCCGTATGAGGGTAAAGAGCTGATTATTTGATATTATTATGCGACGCGGATGGTATTCGGTGTGCCGATTTGCGAGAAGCGGTTGAGGATTGCAGCGCGGACTTTGAGTTCGGTGATCTGACGATCGAAGGTGCGC
>JANXUK010000107.1 GCA_025356275.1 Sphingomonadales bacterium
GCGGGGGGCCATGCGAGGGCAGCAGTGCTCCCGCAAACTAAGCGTAGCGAAATCGCCAAACTCGCTGCGGAGAGGCGTTGGCAGGGTGAAAAGGAAATTGAAATGCATGCGGCAGTGAAGGAGACGACCGTCGCGCACGGCCGGGAGGCCGTGCGCATGTATCCAAACAACAGCCTACGTGATCCGGTGAACGAATATCGGAATGTCGTTGCTGAGGTGGTGAAAAACACCTTTACGAAATAGAATCACGCACTAAGGATTCGGACCCCCGCCCTAACCCGGCGGGGGTTTTTATATTTGGGGACCGCGCTTGATCAAGAATGTTCTCCGTTGCTTGGATGACGAAGCATACTTCGTTGACAAGGTAGGCGCCCACTTCCGCAACACGGAAGATTATGGGGACCTGTTGTCGTGCCGGGTGGAAGTCGACGACCAGCGTCTCCGGTGGGCTCACACCGAATATCAGCAAGGCGTAAGGGAGTTCTCAATCCGACTGGGCTCGGGCGACCCGGATCACTACAAGCGAAGCGGGGCACTGCTCCGAGCGCTTTATCGCATCAAGCCGATCGTCAGCATCGCCTTTGATCCCGAACTGGATAATTTCGATACGCTATCCACGCCGGTGGGGGTGACTCACGCCGATGCCGAGCACCAGCTATCGCTGGGACGCATCTTTGCGACGTTCGCGAACGAGCTAACCTCCTTCTCTTACGCCTACAACGTGTGTACCATGTACGAGGAAAAACCCCTACAAATCAGTGACAAGTATCTTCACACGATGTGCGCCTACCTCGCGTCGAATGACAACCTTTCGGCAGATTCACTGTACATGATTTTCAAGAGTTTGATGCTTGCATAATCCATAAAAGTTCAGTATCAATTAGGACATGAACAAGCTGCCCCTCGCCAAACGCACACAAATCCTCGCCATGCTGTGCGAGGGTTCCTCCATGCGCTCGATCAGCCGCGTGACGGACGTATCGATCAACACGGTGTCCAAGTTGCTCGTTGAAGCTGGCGAGGCTTGCCTGATCCTTCACGACGAGACGGTTCGGAACGTGAAGGCCTCGCGCATCCAGTGCGACGAAATCTGGTCATTCTGCCATGCCAAGCAAAAGAACGTGGCTGGCGCTAAGGCCGCTCCCGAAGGCGCTGGCGATGTGTGGACCTGGACCGCGATCGACGCCGATACCAAGCTGATCGTGTCATACTTCGTCGGTGATCGATCTGGCGAAAGCGCGATGACCCTTATGGATGATTTGCGCGCTCGCCTTGCCAACCGCGTCCAACTGACGACGGATGGCCACAAGGCGTATCTGGAAGCCGTAGAGGGCGCTTTCGGGGCCGATGTGGACTTCGCCCAGCTTGTGAAGCTCTACGGCCCCACGATCACCGCGCCGGGTCGCTACAGCCCCGCCAAATGCACCGGGATCAAGAAAATCCGCCGCGAAGGCAATCCCGACATCGCCCATGTTTCAACAAGCTTTGTGGAGCGCCAGAACCTCACCATGCGGATGTCGATGCGCCGGTTCACTCGGTTGACCAATGCGTTCTCAAAGAAGCTCGACAACCACATTCACGCGCTGGCGCTCTACTTCGTGTTCTACAACTTCACGCGCATCCACAAAACGCTGCGTATGTCGCCTGCTATGGCAGCCGGCATCACCGATACGCTCTGGTCGCTGGAGGACGTGGTGGCTAAGATCGATGCGCTGGCTCCGGCTCCTGCGAAGCGTGGGCCTTACAAGAAGCGCGGCGATGAAAATTCAAACTGAGACACTACCGGTTAGTCATTCAGTTTGACATTTGCATCCCCTGGCGGTTGGGATGGGTCTGCAAATGTCAAAATCGTAAAATCCACTAGAACCAAAATCTTCTAGTGGTCCGAAAAGATTCGGACATTCGAGCGCGACTTGGCCTCAAGCGGTATCGAATGTCAGAATCGGACCACTAGAGGCGACTCGCCTCCGCCATCCGAGATGATATAGGTTGGCCGGGCGGAGATCATCGCCGTCCCGTCCGGGGGCGCCGGCACGGCATTCCCCATCCAGTCATACACTGCCTCGCCCCTGGCAACCGCGCGGCGTGAGCTGGCGGCATAATCCCACACTACCGCGATGGTCCGCCCGCCGTGTCGGAAGCGATAGCCGACCTGCGTGCCGGTGAGACCCGGCAAAGCCCCTTCCGACACTGTGCCGTCGATCATCGCTGTCATCGCCGCATAGGCCGGCACCTCGATCTTGGGGCCCAGGATTTGCGCGCCCTGCGAGCGCTGCTCGTCGAGGTTCCAATAGAGCCCATAGGTCTCGGCCTTCGTATAATCATGGCCCGCCCAGAAATCGGCAATATAGAAACTGAGATCGAATGCGGCGCCTTCGCCCAGCATGATCAAGGTGGTGCGGATGTCACCTTCTGCCTTTTCGAGATTGCCGACCTTGCCCGACAGGAGGCCGTGTTCGGTGCCGATCAGCCGCAACGGCTTTCCGGCGGCATGCTGGGCATCCGCATATTGCTGACGCAGGCTGTTCACAAAGCCGCCTTGCTCGGGCGGGAAGCCGGCGGAATAGGGATGGATCGCCAGCGCATCGACATAGCGGCCAAGCCCGGCCGCCCACAGCGCCTGGAGCTGGCGGGTGGAGCCCCCGTCCAGAAACATGGTCGGCCCGCTGACGATCGCGGCGGGATCGGCGCGGTGGATGGGCGCGTAGGATAGTGCATACATCTGCACCAGTTGCTCGGGCGTGCCGGTAAAGCACCAAGGGGTCAGCGGCTCCCATGTGATCTGGTAGTAGCGCGGGCTGGTCTGCGGATTGTCCTGCGCGAAGGCAGCGGCATGCGCGGCGGCAAAGCTCGGCAGGGCGGCGGCGCCGGCCGGGCTGAGCGGGCCGAAATGGGCGCAGGTTTTGGCGCCCGTACCCGGCTGCATCGCCCAATCGGGGAGCGCGGCCTTGGAGAGTACCGACACCGGATAGGTGGTCCAGTGACGGCCCTGCCAGCTGACATCTTCGACCGGCGGCGAGAACGCCGGAATGCGCCGGCCCAATGCCGCCGCCTTGGCGCGATCGACGGCGAATTGCCCGGGTGCGGTGGGCTCCATCTGCGACCAGCTGTTATTGCCCTGATACATCCGGGCGCCCAGATAGGGCATGACCTGCGCCGCCGTGGAATAGCCGCCGACTACGCCGAATCGGCTGTGATCGGGGCCATAGTCGATGCGCTTTGCCGGATCGCCGACCACCGCATAGGTGATGAAACCAGCCGGCCGGCTGCCCTGCGATGCCAGCAGCGTGCCATCGCCAAGCGATGCGCGCACCTCATAATAGCCGAGGCGCGGGGCGGGCGCGGCAAAGCTGTACCGGGCGCGGCCCTGCGCATCGGCGTTCAGCACCGGCTCGGCCGAGGCCACCACCCCGCCGCGCTCACCGTGCACATCGAGCAGCAACCTGACCGCCGAGCCGGGCGCCAACCCAGAGGCCGCAAAGCTGATCACCACTGGCTCGCCCGCCACGAAAGTGCTGCTTTCCGGGCGATTCGTCGCGGCGGACAGCTGCGCGCCGGTCTGCGCGCGGGCCGGCCCGATCAGCAGCGCGACCATTGCCGGCAAAATTCCCAGGGCGCGTTTCGTAGTCAGCATGGCATTGGTACCTCTGGATCGGCGAGCCGTCGGGGGTATGGCGTTCTTCCGCTTGCCAGCGTTGCTCCACGGTGAATGCATTGCCTGGCAGAACGGAAACTACGGCCAAGCCATTGCGATTGCGAGTAATGCTGCAATTGCGCTGGACTCAGGATGTCCCCGTATGGTAAAAGACGTAAATTGGTTCTAGGAGTAATTCCAGTGTCGAACAGCATTCTTGCTTTCATGTCCGCAGCCAGCGTTGCCGCAGCCGGCGTCGGTGCCCCTACCGTTGCCACCCAGACCCGTTCCGCGCAGGCAATGCCCGCCGCTTATGTGGCTGGCCCGGTTGCCCGTCAGGCAGGCACCAATTGCTTCGTGCCGGTCGGCAACGGCGCCAAGCTGGCCGCCGGCCGCAAAAATGCGGTTGCGGCGAAGTGCGGCAACGGTTTGGCGCAGCAGGATGATGCCAACAAGACCTACACGCGTCATGTGGCCGCCGGGACCAGCGCGGCTGACCAGGCTTTGCTTATTCAGCAAATCACCGCTGGTTTGGTATCGCTCGGGCTGATCGGTTATACGGTTTCGCTGGTGGTTGACAGTCAAGGTTGATCGCCGGTTTCCGCCCAGCGACGCTGGCGGTCTGTGACATAATGGGCGCGGGCAGGCTTTTGCTGGCCCGCGCCCGATTTTTTGGGGTTGGCTGCGGGGCATGAGGGCGGCGTTCAGGCAATTTGGTGCACCTGCGGTGCTGCTGTGTCTGGCCATGCTGCTGGGCGGCGGCGGCGTTCAGCATCCCGCCGAAGAACTGCTCACCGAAGCACTAATCGCGGTGATCGGCTGCCTGTGGTTTTTGAAGGCGGATCGCTTTGGCCCGCGCGGCACGCCGCGCGCTGCATGGCTGGTTGCCGGGGCGTTGCTGATCCTGCCGATCATTCAGCTTATTCCCCTGCCGCCGGGCGTGTGGCATGCCCTGCCGGGGCGCGATCTTGAGGTTCAGTCGCTGTCGCTGGTCGGTGCGCAGAACTCCTGGCGGCCCTGGTCGATGACCCCCGATCTGACCTTTGCCAGCCTGCTGACGATGATCCCTGCGGCTTTGATCCTACTGATGGTGTCGGCGCTGCCGCGCGGCGGGCGACAACTGGCGGTGGGCGTGATCGCGGCGGTGGCGCTTGCCGCCTTGATGGTGGGCACCGCGATGCGCACCGAAGCCGGCAGCTTTCTGATGATCTATGGCAAATCGGGCAATGATCTGACCGGATTCAACGCCAATCACAATTCGGCTGCCGACGTCCTGCTGATCGGCATGATCGCTTTCGCCGCATGGTTCCGCGAATGGAATGAGCAGCGCCGGCGCCCGTTGCCCGCGATCTATGGCGTTGGCATGACGGCGGGGGCCTGCCTGATGTTCGGCGTTGGCGTGGTGATGACTGCCTCGCGCGCTGGTTGCGCGCTGCTGGTGGTGGCGATAGCGGCCTGCGCGATCATCGCCTGGCCGCGCAAGGGTTTTGTCGTGCAGGCAGCGGGACTGGGCTTCATCGGCGTCGGCGTAGCGGCTGTCGCCGGATTTGTCGTGTTTTGGCACAATCAGGCGATGGCGCGGATTATTTCACGCTTTCATATCGACCATGAATTGCGGCCTGAGTTGTGGAAAGACACTTTGGTTGCGATCCATCAGTACTTTCCGTTTGGATCGGGGATGGGCTCCTTCGTGCCCATCTACATGAGTTTTGAGCGTCTTGAGATCGTCAGCATGGGCGTGGCCAACCGTGCGCATAATGATTATCTTGAACTGACGCTGGAGGCGGGTGTCTTTGGATGGCTGGTGGTTGCCGTAGTTGTGGGAATTTTATCCGCTGCGCTCGTCAGGAACTTCAAGGCGCCGTATGGGGGGGCACGAGGGCATATCGTGTTCGCAGTATCGTCGCTGATGATCGTCGCGCTGCATTCGGTGGTTGATTATCCGCTGCGTAACATTTCGTTAACCATAGTTGCCGCATGTTGCGCTGCGTTGTTGTTGGGGTTGCAGGAACAGCCAGGCTCACGGCCACGCTGATATTTTGGGCTGATATTTTGAGAGATCCGAGAATGCCAGGCAGGATGAGATATGCTTTGATGGCGGCGGGTGTGCTGGCTTGCACCGCGTGCGAGCATGCGCAGCCCTCGCTCCTGCCGGTCGGCCCGGCCGCCTATGCCGAGATGAACCGGCTGGCGGGCGGCGCCGCCGGCGAAGCGGCCAATGACGAGATCGTCCGCATCAATGATCGCCTGGCGATACGCGTGCTGGGTGAGCCCGAGCTGACCTCGGATTTTTACCGGGTCGATGGCAATGGCCTGGTGCAGGTGCCGCTGGGCGGTGAGATCGAGGCGGCAGGCCGGACCACGTCACAGATCAAGGCGGAACTGGTCAAGCGCCTGTCGGCCAGATACATCCGCGATCCCCAGGTTGCGGTGATCGTGGTTGAGCGCGCCCGGATCAGCTTTGCGGTCGAGGGTGAAGTGCGCGAGCCGGGCATCTTCGACGCCACCGCCGGGGCTACGCTGTTATCGGCGCTGGCTCAGGCTAAGAGCCCGACCAATGTGGCCCGGCTCGATCAGGTGCTCATCTTCCGCGTGGTCGAAGGCCAGCGGATGGGTGCCAGGTTCAATCTGTCCGACATTCGCAGTGGTCGTGCCGATGATCCGCGGATCATCGCCGGCGATACGATCGTGGTGGGTCATTCCGACGCGAAGGCCGCATGGCGTGAGTTCATTCAGGCCGCGCCGGCGTTCAGCCTGTTCTATTATCTAAAGAGTTTTTAGAAGGTCCGATATCTTGGTGGACAATTCCGTTCTTTCCGCGCCGATGCCATCTGCGCATGATTCTGCCGGCCCGATCCGGGCGGTCAGTCCGTTCGTCCCGGTCGCGTCGGCGTTCGATCTGCGGCATGTCACGGCAGCGATCCGCAGCAATCTGCGACTTATCGCGGCGATCATGGCGGCGGCTTTTGCGGTCTCTATCCTCGTCACGCTATTGATGACGGCGCGTTATACCGCCTCAGCCACGGTGCAGATCAATGACAGCGGCGGCCATATTCTCGACAGCCACAGCGACGGCGAAGATCGCGACGGCAATGGCGGCGCCGGGGGCGGCGATACCGACCGGTTCCTGCAAACCCAGACCGATGTGCTCAAGAGCAAGGCGCTGGCCCTGCGCGTGGCGCAGCGGCTGAACCTGATGGGCGATCCGCGGTTCTTTGCCTCGCAGGAGGCGTCGGTGCCCGATGCGCATGCCTCGCCCGATCTGGTTCGCGCCAAGGTGCAGGGGTTGCTCCGCACCAATCTGGTGGTCACGCTGCCGCATGATTCGCGCATCGTGACGATCGCTTATCAAAGCACCAATCCCGAGATTTCGGCCGCCGTGGCCAACACTTATGCTAGCGAATATATCCAGTCGAACCTTCAGCGCAAATTCGACAGTTCTTCCTATGCACGGCAATTCCTGTCGCAACAGCTCGATGGCGCGCGCAAGCACCTCGAGGAATCCGAGCGTGCCCTGAACAGCTACACCCGCCAGACCGGGCTGATCGTGCCGCAGGCGATGGGCGCGAATGATGGCAAGACCAGCGGCGCGGCCGGGGTCAATTCGGTCACCACGGCCAGCCTGCTCCAAGCCAATGCCGCCGCCAATGAGGCGACGACCCGCCGCATCACTGCCGAGGCGCATTGGAACGCGGTCGCTAACCTGCCGCTGATGGATACGCCGGAGGTGATCGCCAATCCCACGGTCTCGGCACTGCTGACCCAGCGGGCGCAATTGCAGGCTGATCTCAGCCAGGACCGGTCGCGTCACCTTGCCAGCTATCCCTCGGTGCTGGCCAAGGAATCGCAGCTGGCAGAATTGAACCGCAGCATTCGCAGCGCGGCGACCAATGTCCGCGATTCGGTCAAGGCAGAATTTACGGCGGCGACCGCTTCCGAAAAGCACCTCGACGATGAGGTCAAGACGCTCAAATCCGACACTTTGGCCGAGCAGGACCAGACCGTTCAGTACAATCTGCTGTCGCATGACACCGACAGCAACCGGCAGGTCTATGATGGCCTGCTGCAACGCTACAAGGATCTCAACGCGGTCGCCGGCGCGTCGCTCAGCAATGTCTCGATCATCGATCCGGCGGAGCCGCCGACGATCCCGACCTCGCCCAGCCTGGTCAAGAACCTGGTGCTGGGGTTGCTCATCGGTCTGGCGCTGACCACGGTGGTAGTGTTCGCCAAGGATCAGTTCGATGACTCGATCCGGGTGCCCGAGGATCTGGAATCGAAGCTCGAACTGCGCCAGCTGGGCGTCATTCCCAAGCTGCACAGCATCTCGCCCGACGATGCGCTGCTCGATCCCAAATCGTCGATATCGGAGGCCTACAACTCGCTGCGCGGTGTGCTGCTGTACTCCACGCCGCGCGGCATGCCGCAAATCATGCAGATCACCAGCGCCCAGCCGAGCGAAGGCAAGACCACGACCTCCTATGCGATTGCCGTCGCGCTTTCGCGGATGAACAAGAGCGTGCTGCTGATCGATTCCGATCTTCGCCGCCCGGCGCTGCATCGCAAGGTCGATTTCGACAATGATCGCGGGCTTTCGGTGCTGCTGACCTCGCGGGTCAGCCTGGCGTCGCAGACCGTGCCGTCGGAGCATCCGGGGCTGACCTTCCTGACCTCGGGCCCGATCCCGGCCAGCCCGACCGAGTTGCTGCAATCCACCCGCTTCGAGGAAATCCTGCACGAAGCCGCCTCGCAGTTCGAGATCATCCTGATCGACAGCCCGCCGGTGCTGGGGATCGCCGATGCGCCGATCGTCGCGCCGCTGGTCGATGGCGTGCTGTTTATCGTCGAGGCCGATCGCAGCCGACGCGGCGCGCTCAAGCTGGCGCTGCGGCGCATGAAGGCGATGAATCCGATCATGCTGGGTGCGGTGCTGACCAAATTCGATGCCCAAAAGGCCGGCTCTGACTATTACGAATATTACGGTTACTCGTATTATCAGTACGGAAACAGCAACACGGGCGGATGAGCATGGCGGGCGCACGGCGATCAAGACCGGGCATTCGGCCTTGGCAATTGGCGCTTGCGGCCGGGTGCATTGCCTATGGCGCCGCCGCCACGGTCAGCGGGGTCGACCGCGAGGTCAAGTTTCGCCCCACCTGGGCAAGAGTCTTGCCCAACGGATTGGCGGTAAAGGCGCTGCTCACCAAAACCCAGACGGCCCTGGCCCGGCATGAGCCCGGCGCGCTCGATCTGGCACGGGCAGCGGTTGCCCGCGCGCCGCTCGACCCGACCGGCCCGGCCTTGCTCGGCTCGGCGCTGCTGGCGGCGGGGCAGCCTGCCGAGGCGGACCGGGCGTTTCGCGTCGCCGGTCAGATGGGCTGGCGCGTGGCTTTCACCCAGGCCTACTGGTTCCAGCAGGGGCTGCTTCAGGGTGATGTCAGGGTTGCGGCCATCCGTCTCGACGCGCTTCTGCGGCAAAGCCCCGATCTGATGCACAATGCGGCGCTGATGGCGCCGCTCGAAGCCACCCCGGAGGGGCGGGGCGCGATGGTTCAGCAATTGCTGGGCCAGCCGGACTGGCTTGAGGCCTATGCCGGCGATGTGGCGGATCTGCCGCAGGCCGGCATGCTGGCGCGGGCGCAGGTGCTGACCCAATTGGCGCAGCGCGGCGTGGTTGCCGGCTGCGAAACCATCTCGCCAGCGGTGGAGCGGCTGATCGCGCTGGGCAATCTGGCAGAGGCCAATGCGCTATGGTCGGGACATTGCGTGCGCGGGCCGGCGACGCTGCTGTATGATGGCGATTTCAGCCATGCGTCGCTCCTCCAGACGCGCTCCTTCGCCTGGACCTTCATCGGGCAGGACGATGCCGGTGTGATGCTGAGCGCGCGTACCACCGGCCCGGGCCAGAGGATTATCGCGCAATCATCGGCCGGAGATACAAGGATGCTGCTGCGGCAACTGGTTTTCGCGGCCCCCGGCCACTACTTGCTGCGCTGGCGGGCGAGCGGCGATGACGGCAGGGCCAGCAACCGTTTCGTCGCCGCCTTTGCCTGCAGCCCGGCCACCGACGACTGGCAAAACGGGCAATGGGATCCGGCAAGCCATCACTATACGCTCGCGCTGACCATGGATGCGGCATGCCCTGCGCGCTGGCTGGCGCTGGGGCTGGCGCCGGGCACTGGCAATACGGTGCTGGAGGATGTGACGCTGAGCGCTATAAAGTAGCTGGGGTAAAATAGCTCAGACCGGGCTTGGTGGATTGATTGTCCCGCCTTCGGTTTCAAACCCCCGACTTTCAGTCGGGAAAGGCTTCAGCCGTTTTTTGGTCGAGTGCCGACACCCTGCCCGGCGGCGAGA
>JANXUK010000042.1 GCA_025356275.1 Sphingomonadales bacterium
GCCCCCTCCCGACCTCCCACATAGTACATACTGGATGGGAGGTCGGGAGGGGGCGCGGGATGGCACAGGCTTGCGGTCCGTCAGGCGGCAAAGACTCGTCGCGGGATGGCACAGGCTTGCGGCGGTAAGGCGATCGATCAAACTTCCCCCATCACCCGCTCCGCGAACAGCCCCGCGTAATGCCGGAACCGCGCCGCCGGGAGGCCGGGGGGCATCATCATCATGAAATGCTCGACCCCGTGGCGCGCGACCATCCGCCGAAACGTGTCCACCGCCGCGTCGGGGGTCAGGATGCGCAGGATGCCGCTGGCCTTGAATGCCTCCAGGCTCATCGGTTTCAGCGCCGGATTGTCGAGCCCGATGGCGCTCTTGCCGTCCACCACATCCTCGGCCAGCCACGCGCCATAGCCGTTGTTGACGTAGTGATAATGCGGCGCCAGCTCCTCCATCGCCGCCGCCGGATCCTCGGCCACTGCGAGGAACAGGCCCTGGATGCGGATGCGCGCCTGCGCCGGATCGCGGCCTGCCTCCTGCAATTTGGCGGCATAGGTGTCGCACACCTCCTCATTGCCGAAATAGCCGTCGGCAAAGCGCGCCACGCGGGCCAATGCCTTTTCGGCAAAGCCACCGATATACAGCGGCACGCCTCCCCGCGCCGGAGTGGGGCAAATGCGGGCATTGGCAAGCTGGTAATGCGTGCCTTGGTGGTCGACGGTCTCGCCCGCCCACAGACGCTGCACGATCTCGAGGAATTCGTCGAAGCGCGCGCCCCTTTTGCCGAAATCCTCGCCGAACGCGGCATATTCGCGCCGGCGATATCCGATGGCCAGCGCGATCTCCAGCCGCCCGCCCGACAGGTGATCGAGCACCGCGCACTCCTCGGCAAAGCGCAAAGGGTGGTACAGCGGCGCCAGCGCGATGCCCGTGCCGAGCTTTATCGTGCTGGTCCGCGCCGCAATCGCGGCCAGCAGGATGTTGGGCGCCGGGCAATAGCCATCATCCGAAAGGTGATGCTCGGGCACCCAGGCCCCTGTAAAACCAACGCTTTCGGTCCAGACAATGGTGTCCAGCGTGTCGGCATAAAGCGCATGCCAATCGCGCCGCCACGGGGCCGGATTGCGGAAATCATAGAGGTAGCCGAAACTGATCGGGTCGGTCATCGCATCTCCCATCGCTGGCATTTGTGTGGCGCGGCGGGGCGGTGAGGTCAATGTGGACGGTTCTGAGGGGCCTATTGCATTACGGGCAAATACCTATGTAAGCTCTACAGGATTTATTAAGGTCGTCGGTTCACAATAAAAACAATGGGCAATTTGTCGCAGCCCATGAATCTGGGGGGTAGCATGACCATTCCCGCGCATTTCAGCATCCATGACGAGGCCCGGCCGCTGCATGGCGATCGCCGCCAAGGCACTGCGCCCGAGATAGACGGCGCCGACCTGCCAGTGATGGCCGAGCCGTGGCCGGTGGCCGCACGGCTGGTGGTGATCGTGGGTGGCGCAGTGCTGGCTTGGCTGCCGCTGGTGATCGCGGCGCGGGCGCTGCGGGGGTAATTGGCGGGGTAAGCTGACGGCTTTGCGGCCCGCCTTGCGCGTGGCATAGGCGGGGGCATGGGGCAGGCGAACCGGCCAAGGAACAGGTCGAGAGCGGCAGCGCTGGTTGCGACCTTGGGCGTGCAGGCATTGATCGTTGCGGCGGTGATCGCTGGGCTGGCCGAGCAGAGCCGGCCGGCCAAGATTTACCCGATCAATTTCAGCTCCGTCAAATTGCCGCTCGAATCGCCACCGCCACCGCCACCGCCACCGCCCCACGCTGTGGCTCGCCAGAATGCCGGGCCTGCCGGGCGCATTGCGGTCGCTCAGCCGCTGGCTGCGCCGTCACCCGACATCACCCTATCCATCCAGATAGCGCCGGTCGTGGCGGAAACCGGTGTCGCTCCGGTCGCGGGAGCGGCAAACAGCGGGGCTGGCCCCGGCGCGGGCGGTTCCGGCGGCGGCGCGGGCGGCGGGGCGCATGCGCTCGTCCAGATTGGCGGCACGATCGATTCAGCGAAGGACTTCCCCCGCGCCAGCCGCGATTTGCGGATCGGCCACTCGGTGCTGATCGCCTTCACCGTGGGCACCGATGGGCGAGTGCATGATTGCCATGTCCGTGAACCCTCGTCCGACCCGGCCAGCGATGCCGTCACCTGCCGCTTGGCTGCGGAACGCTTCCGCTTCCGCCCGGCAGTGGATGGCGACGGGCACCCGGTCGAGGCGCAGTATGGCTGGCGGCAGAGGTGGCATTTTTAGGCCATTTTTTAGACGCGGCGCCCCTTCGCAACGCCGCCGCGTTGCCCTATGCCACCCCAAAAGGAAGCTCCACCATGCCCAGCCTCCACCCCGTCCCCGCGCAATGGGCCAGCCGCGCCTATGTCGACGCCGAAGGCTACGCCGCGAAATACGCGCAGTCGCTGGCCGATCCACAGGCGTTCTGGCGCGAGGAAACCGCCCGGCTGGACTGGATCAAGCCATGGACCCAGCTGAGCAAGGCGTCGTTTAACGAGGCCGATTTCGGCATCGAATGGTTCGCCGATGGCACGCTGAACGTCGCGGCCAATTGCCTCGACCGCCATCTGGCAGAGCGCGGCGACACCATTGCGATCATCTGGGAGGGCGATGACCCGTCGCAGCAGCGCCGCCTGACCTACCGTGAGCTGTATGCCGAGGTCTGCCGGATGGCCAATGCGCTCAAGGCGCTGGGCGCCCGGCGCGGTGACCGCATCACGCTTTACCTGCCGATGATTCCCGAGGCGGCGGTAGCGATGCTGGCCTGCGCGCGCATCGGCGCGGTGCATTCGATCGTGTTCGCCGGCTTTTCGCCCGAGGCGCTGGCCGGGCGCATTGTCGATTGCGGCAGCCGGCTGGTGATCACCGCCGATGCCGGGATGCGCGGCGGCAAACAGGTGCCGCTGAAGGCCAATGTCGACGCCGCGTTGGCGCAATGCCCCGATGTGGCGGCGGTGCTTGTGGTGCGCTACGTCGGCAACGACGCCGCGATGGTTCCCGGCCGCGACTATTATTGGCACGAAGAAAGGGAGCTTGTTACCGCCGAGTGCCCGCCGGAGGAAATGGCCGCCGAGGACCCGCTGTTCATCCTCTACACCTCGGGCAGCACCGGCAAGCCCAAGGGTGTGCTCCACACCACTGGCGGCTACCTCACCTGGGCGGCGATGACGCATCACTACGTGTTCGATTACCGGCCCGGCGAGATCTATTGGTGCGCCGCCGACGTCGGCTGGGTGACGGGGCATTCCTATGTTGTCTACGGCCCGCTGGCCAATGGCGCGACGACCGTGATGTTCGAGGGCGTGCCCAATTACCCCGATTTCAGCCGGTTCTGGCAGATCGTGGACCGGCATCAGGTCAGCATCTTCTACGGCGCGCCCACCGCTCTGCGCTCGCTGATGCGCGAGGGCGACGATTGGGTGACGCGCACGTCCCGGTCCAGCTTAAGATTGCTGGGCAGCGTGGGGGAGCCGATCAACCCCGAGGCGTGGGAATGGTATCACCGCGTGGTCGGCGATGGCCGCTGCCCGATCGTCGACACCTGGTGGCAGACCGAGACGGGCGGAGCGATGATCACGCCGCTGCCAGGTGCCACCGACCTGAAACCGGGCTCCGCCAGCAAGCCGATGTTCGGCGTCGCCCCAGAGCTCGTCGATGCCGAGGGCGGGGTACTGGACGGCGCGGCCGAAGGCAACCTGTGCCTGACGCAAAGCTGGCCAGGGCAGATGCGCGGGGTGTGGGGCGATGCCGAACGCTTCTTCCAGGCTTATTTCACCACCTATCCGGGCAAGTATTTCACCGGCGACGGCTGCCGGCGCGACGCGGACGGATATTACTGGATCACGGGGCGGGTCGATGATGTCATCAACGTCTCGGGCCACCGGATGGGCACTGCCGAGGTCGAGAGCGCTTTGGTGGCGCACCCGCAAGTGGCCGAGGCGGCGGTCGTCGGCTTTCCGCATGATATCAAGGGGCAGGGCATCTATGCCTATGTCACGCTGAACGCCGGGGTTGAGGGTGATGCGGCGATGCGCGCAGTCCTGGTCAAATGGGTCCGCGCCGAAATCGGCCCGATCGCTACGCCCGACGCGATCCACTTCGCCCAAGCACTGCCCAAGACCCGCAGCGGCAAGATCATGCGGCGGATATTGCGCAAGATCGCGGAGGGCGATGTGTCGAGCCTTGGTGATACGTCGACGCTGGCCGATCCGGGGGTGGTGGATGTGCTGATCGCGGGGCGGGCAGGGTAGGCTCGGAGTGCTTGTTAATGTAAGCCTGTGCCATCCTGCGCCCACTCCCGAGCTCCCACAGTGTCTATCCTGAATGGGAGGTCGGGAGGGGGCGCGGGATGGCACAGGTTGCGACCGTCAGGACCGCCAGTCAAACAGACTCTCTCTGGCGTTGCACTGCAGCATAGCGTATAGACGCCAGATGATCGCGCATACCATTCAACTGGCGCTTGCCCCGGTGTTCGTGCTGGTGGCGATCGGCAATATCCTCAATATCCTGTCCACCCGGCTGGGCCGCATCGTCGACCGGGCGCGGACCTTGCAGGCGCTGCATGGCGAGACTGAGGGCCCGGCGCATGACGCACTGGTATTGGAAATGCGCGTGGTCGATCGGCGGATCGCGCTGAACAGCAAGGCGATGGGCCTGCTGGTGGTTGCCGGGCTGGCGATTGGCACGACCGTGGCGATCCTGTTTCTGGAGGAGCTGTTCGGTTATCCGCTGGAGCGGGTGGCAGCGGTGTTTTTCCTGATCGCGATAGGCCTGCTGATGTGGGGCATGGCGCTGTTCCTGCGTGAGACCCGCGCCGCCGCCGCTACGCTGCGCATCCCGCGCGACCTGCTTGAGGTGGATCGCAAGCTTTAGATCCTTGTTGTCGCGTGATTTATAGACAAAAACCGGCCTCCACTTTTTGCCATCACGCTTCAGCGCCCTGCCGTGTCCCATTGCCCCGACACGGTCCACGCCTCGTCGAAATCGGCGCTGCCAACTATGGCGCGCCCGGCCAGGTCGCGCGCCGGGCGGAACCGGAATCGCCGCAGCGCCAGCGTGCAGGTTGTGCGGTCGAGATCAGCATTGCCGCTGGACCGGGTGACGCGGCAGGCGGTGGGTTGGCCGCTGGCCGCGACGGTGATGCGCGTTTCGGTGGTGCCTTGCGCATGCGCGTCCAGCGCGGTTTTGGGATAGTCGCGGGCCGATATGTCGCCGTGCATCAGCTCGGCTTCGGCGTCGCTATCGCCTTCTCCATCGCCATCGGCGCCCGCGCCGGTACCAAGGCCCAGTCCGCCCGCACCGCTGCCCGGACCGGGGCGGGGCGCCGCACCGCTTTGGCTTTGCGATCCGGTAGCTGGGCGGGTTGCAGCGGGGATCGGCGGCGGGTTGATCAGCGGCAGTGCCGCTGCAACTACCGGCGCTGCCTTGGCGCGGATATTCGCGGGTGAGGCCTTGCCGCTGGCCGCATACGTGCGGGGATGCGCCGGTTGGGGCTGGGGCTTGGGTCGGGGCGCGGCTTCAGGGGCCATGGCGATTGCGGTGAGCGCACCGGCCATCGCCCGCGCGGCCAGCCCTGGCGGCGCAAACCCACGCCAGATCACCAGTACCAGCGCCACTTGCACCGCCAAAGCAATGATCGCCGAGCCAGCGCGCGATTGGCGGCCGGCCCGGCGATCACCGAACATCCATCGCTCCTAAAACGGGGCGTGTCGCGGTTAGTTGCAGCGCTTGTGCGCGGTCATCGAGCGGTCGATGGCCCGGCCCGCCAGCGCACCGCCAACGGCGCCGACCAGCGGCCCGGCAATGCCGCCGCCGATAAGCTGCTGACCCACGATGGCGCCGCCGACGCCGCCCGCGACAAGGCCGGTCGTACCGCTGGAATAGCGGCAATGGCGGGCATGGGCATAATGCACATAGTGATGCCGCGCGACAGCCGGGGTGGCGAGCGGCAGCGCCAGCGCCACGGCGCCGAGGGTGAGGATGAAACGTTGCATTGAAAATCTCCTGTACTGACCAAGGTGGCGCCGGCATCCGGCATTCCGCCCCGATGCACCAAACGAACGAGATGGCGTTTCGTTCCCTCGGGCATGGGGATTCAGGAAATGGGCATTAGCGGCGCTGGTCCGGGGGGCAACCGCGCTCCAAAGCCCTCGCCATCAGCCACAGCCGTATCGCGCCTGCGAGGCCGGGCGGGATGGCCGCGGCGATGCGCTCGGCATCGATGCGGGCGACCAAAGCGCTGAGCGGCAGGGCTTCTTCGGCGGCAGCGAATTTCAGGGCCTGCCAGAACAGCGGTTCGAGGCTGATCGAGGTTTTATGCCCGGCGATCTCGATCGAGCGTTTGACGGGAGGATGATAGGGGGTGGTCATTTTTGAGGGGGTAGCAGAACGGGGAAGGCAGGTGC
>JANXUK010000092.1 GCA_025356275.1 Sphingomonadales bacterium
GTGCCCAGACGACCTGGCTTCAGCCCCGCCTCGTGAACCTACCGACGTCAGCCGGTCAGTCATTCAGCGGCTACCTTACGTCGCAGCCTGTTCCATCCCGCGCCCCCTCCCGACTTCCCACAGGATGCACACTGAGTGGGAGGTCGGGAGGGCGCGCGGGATGGAACAGGCTCCATCGCCGCGAGGCGATCAGTCAAAACGCCGCGCAATGCCAGCGCTGTACCAGTCGCTCATGGATCAGCGGGCTGAGCAGCTGGGCGAAGGCGCAGCCCGCCATGCTGCTTTCCCACCACACCACCTCGGCCTGCATCGCCGCCAGCCCCGGCAGGGTCAGCCAGCATAGCGTCCCCGGCTGCATCCGGCTGACCGAGCTGGCCGAGAAGCCTGAGACCGACAGATCGCGCACCATCGTCTGAAACGCGCGCTGGCCCGAGGGGCGCAGGCCGGCGGGGATCGCTACCAGCACCCGCGCGCCGCAGCGGTCCTCCTGCGCGGCGAGCGGGTAGTCATCATGAACCAGGTCAAATTTGCCCATCGCGCATTCCCATGCATCGCCGGAAATCCGGAGATACCTTACGCAGGATGGCGAAAGCTGGTTGCGATACGCTTAGCGGGACTGGTTAAACGATTCCCGGTACGGGCTGGCGAATTGTTCACCAAGCAGGGTAACCAACCGCGCCGCCACGCTGGCCGGTTCGGGCAGGCTGGCCGGGTCTTCGCCGGGATAGGCGCGGGCACGCATCGCGGTGCGGGTGGCACCGGGGTTGACGATGGCGACGCGCACCTTGCTGATCGCGCGAACCTCCTGCGCATAGCAGTCGAGCAACACCTCGAACGCGGCCTTGCTGGCGGCATAGGCACCCCAATAGGCGCGGGGGGCGGTGGCAACCCCGCTGGTCAGGCCGATCACCCGCGCATCGGCGCTTTTGCGCAGCAGCGGGTCGAAGCCGGCGATCATCGCCTGCGCCGCCATCACATTGCTGGTCAGCGCCTTGGTAAAGGCCTTGGGCTCGATCTCGGCCACGGGGGTCAGGTACGGCAGCACCGCCGCCGACAGCACCATGATGTCGAGCGCGCGCCATCGCCCGGCGATTGCTCCGGCCAATCGGACAATTGCATCGGGCTCGGCCAGGTCCATCGGCGCGATGGTGGCGTGGCCACCGGCGGCATGGATGCGCTCCTCCACCGCCTCCAGCGCAGACGTATCGCGCGCGGTCAGCACGACATGCGCGCCCGCAGCGGCTATCGCCTCGGCGGTGGCGGCACCGATGCCCCGGCTCGCCCCGGTGACGAGTGCGACCTGACCGGCAAAGGGCAACGGTGCAGCGTCAACCATCGCTCAGACCGCAGGTTCGACCGCGAGCATCAGCTGATCGGGATCTCGCTCGTTAAAATCGGTCAGGCGGGTGGGATAATCGCCGGTGAAACAGGCGTCGCAATATTGCGGTGCGGCGGCGGAGCGCCCGGCTTCACCCACCGCGCGATAGAGGCCGTTGATCGAAACGAAGGCCAGACTGTCGGCATGAATGAACGCGGCCATGGCCTTGAGATCCATCCGCGCGGCGAGCAGCTTGTTCCGCTCTGGCGTATCGACGCCATAGAAACAGCTGTTCTCGGTGGGCGGGCTGGCGATGCGCATATGCACTTCGGCGGCGCCGGCATCGCGCATCATCTGGACGATCTTGTGGCTGGTGGTGCCGCGCACGATCGAATCGTCGATCAGCACGATGCGTTTGCCCTCCACCAACAGCCGGTTGGCGTTGTGCTTGCGCTTCACGTCGGCATGGCGCGCGCCATCCGAAGGCTGGATGAAGGTGCGGCCGACATAATGCGAGCGGATGATGCCCAGCTCGAACGGAATGCCCGATTGCTGGGCGTAGCCGATCGCGGCGGGCACCCCGCTGTCGGGCACGGGCACCACGATGTCTGCCTGTGCCGGTGCTTCCTTGGCCAGTTCGACGCCGATTGCCTTGCGCACGACATAGACCGAGCGCCCGTCGATCACCGAATCGGGTCGGCTGAAATAGACATGCTCGAAGATGCAGGGGCGGGGCGCGCGCTGGGTGAACGGGCGATGGCTGGAGACGACACCGCTGTGATCGACCTGGACCAGCTCACCCGGCTCGATCTGGCGGACGAAATCGGCGCCCACGACATCGAGCGCCACGGTCTCGCTGGCGAACACCACCGCTTCGCCTATGCGCCCCATCACCAGCGGGCGGATGCCCAAAGGATCGCGGCAGGCAATCATGCCCTCCGCCGTCATGCAGATCAGGGAAAACGCCCCCTCAACCATCCGCAACGCATCGACAAACCGGTCGAGCAGGGTGGGATAGCGGCTGGTCGCGACCAGATGGATGATCACCTCGGTGTCAGAGGTCGACTGAAAGATCGAACCACGCCGCACCAGATCGCGCTTCAGGTGAGTCGCGTTGGAAATATTGCCATTATGCGCGATCGAAAACCCGCCCGACGCGAGATCGGCGAACAGCGGCTGAATATTGCGGAGGCCCGACCCGCCGGTTGTGGAATAGCGGACATGCCCCGATGCCATGGCGCCCGGCAGTTCGGCAAACGCGCTCTGGTTGGAGAACACTTGCGCGACATGGCCGATGCCGCGTTGCGAATAGAACTCGCCCTGTGCCGCAGTGCCGTCATAGCTGGTCATGCCGACCGCTTCCTGCCCGCGATGTTGCAGCGCGTGGAGCCCAAGCGCGCACATCGCGGCGGCCTCACGCGTACCGATAACCCCGAATATGCCGCATTCCTCGCGCAGTTTATCGCCATCGATGTCCCATGGGGCATCGTGCTCGCGCGGGGCGGACTCGGATTGGTCGGTAGATGCGATCATGCCTGCGTGCGTCTCTGTCTGGCCGGAAAGAAGGGGGCGGCGCGGGATGCAGGCGCCTTAGGCCCGTTTCGGGGATGAAGGCAATCTTTGTTTGGTAAGCCTGTTCCATCCCGCTCCCCCCTCCCGGCCGCCCACAGCGTGGATCCTGAATGAGAGGTCGGGAGGGGGAGCGGGATGGAGCAGGCTTCGATACCGTCAGGTCGCCAATCAACAACTCTCAAGCCGCCACCGTCAACCGATCCCGTCCCCCGGCCTTGGCCTGATACAGCGCGCGGTCGGCAGCCGCCATGGCGCCCGGCGCATCACCGGCCAGCGCGGCGAGGCCGATGCTGGCGGTAATCCGCAGGTGCAGGCCCGCAAATTCGGTGGCAGTGTCCGACACCCGCGTCGCCAGCCTGGCGCAGATCGCCTCGGCCATGGCCAGGCTGGCGCCGGGCATCAGCAGAGCGAATTCCTCGCCACCGATCCGCGCCAGCATGTCCGATCCGCGAAGCCCGTGCCGCGCTGCAGTCGCCACATTGCGCAGCACTGCGTCGCCGGCGGCATGACCATGGGCGTCATTGACCGCCTTGAAATGGTCGAGATCGATCAGCGCGATACAGCCCGCCTCGTCCCCCCCGACGCATTCCGCCAGCGCCGCCAGCAGCCGCCGCCGGTTTGGCAGCCCGGTCAGCTGATCGGTCCGGGCATCGCGCGCCAGCACCGCCTCCAGCTGTTTGCGCTCGCTGGTGTCGCGGATCACGCTGACGACGCATTGCGCCTCGCCATCGCTCGACAGCACCGCGCGCATATGCGATTCGAACCAGCACGGCCCATCGCTGGCGTGCAGCCCCAGGAACTCGACCGCCACGGTGCGCCCGCGCGCCAGGATCGCCTCGGCATGCGCGGCCGCCACGCGTTCGCGGTGTTCGGGTGCGATCAGCGGCATCGCCGATTGCCCGATCAGCGTGTGCGCCGCATGCGCGCCCAGCTGGAGGATCGAGGGCGAGACAAAGCCGATCCGCCCCAGCATATCGGTGCGCATGATGATGTCGGTCGAATTGTCGGCCAGTAACCGGTAGCGCGCCTCGCTCTCGCGCAGCCGCCCCAGCAACCGCTGCCGCCGCTCCACCGCATCGGCGATCGGCATGGTGGCCAGCAGCGTGGCGGCGAGGTAGAATTGCAGGAACTGAATATGCCCGCCCGGGCTCGGCGCCACCAGCGACAGCGGCCCCAGATGCATCGCGGTGAAAGCGCCGCCGACCACCGTCAGCAGCACATACATCGCCGCGAGCGCCGCCGGCTCCACCCACACCGCCGATGCCGCCAGCACCAGCGGCGCCATGAACAGCAGCGGCCAGGCGGTCTGCGCAAAGCTGGCGATGGAAACGGCGGCCATCAGGCCGATGAACCCGGCCGATACCCACCATGGCTGCGCGGTGCGCGCGCGGGCGGCGGCGGGCCGGCGCGGGCCGGTGTAGAACTGCCCAGTGAACAGTTGCATTGCCGGCAGGAACACGATCATCCCCAGCGCGTGGCTGAGATAGGTGTCGATGAACACCCGCCCCGGCGGTTGTCCGCCAACCAGATACACGCCCACCGCCATGATCGCCGCGCCCAGCAACGGCGCCGCCACCATCAGCGCGGCGACGAAGCGCAGCAGCCATTCGCCCGAGCCATCATCGTCGATCTCGGTACTGATCCGGCGCAGCAGGGCGGCGGCGCATGCGCTCTCGGCCAGATTGGCCAGAACGCTGGCAGGGATCGCGGCCAGCGATGGCCCCCACACCCATCCGGCGATGGCTCCCGCAATCCCGCAAGCGATCAGTGCCGGCGGCCAGCGGCGAGGGCTCACCACCGACAATCGCGCCGCCAGTAGCGCATTGGCCGGCCATACGAACGCCACGCCGTGGCTCATCCCGGTAAACCGCAGGGCCGCCGCCGCACACAGCAGATAGGCCAGGCCGAGCAATATCGGCACCAGAGCTTGTATGCGAATATGCATAGGCCGAAATTTACGCGGGCTTCGTTAACAAGTCTTGCGTTGGCGCGCGCCCGATGGCCATTGCCTCCGCTCGGTGGGGCCCCTAAAGCCCGAGCAACCAATCCAGCGAGACCCGCCCTTGATCCTCAGCCCGTTCGAATGGACCATCGCCAAGCGTTACATGCTGCCCGGCCGGGGCGAGGCGTTCATCGCGCTGGTCGCGGGGATCAGCCTGGCGGCGGTGATGCTGGGCGTCGCGGCGCTGGTCATCGTGATGAGCGTGATGAACGGTTTCCGCGCCGAGCTGATCGACAAGATCGTCGGGCTCAACGGCCATGCGGTGATCCAGGCCTATGGTGGCCGGCTCGACAATTGGCAGGGGCTGGTCGATCAGGTGCGGCGCGTGCCCGGCGTCACCCACGCCAGCCCGCTGATCGAACAACCGCTGCTGACTACCTTCAACGGCCGGGTCGAGCCCATTATGGTGCGCGGCAATACGGCGGGGGACATCGCCGCGATCGGCGCCAAGGTGGTGGCCGGGCGCTTTGCCGATGTCCTGCCGGGCGCGGGGAATGTCGCCATCGGCTCGCGGCTGGCGGAGAATCTGGGGGTGCGGGTGGGCGATGCCATCACCATCATCAACCCCGCCGGTCGCAGCACGCCCTTCGGCACAGTGCCGCGCCAGATCGCCTATCATGTCGTCGCGATTTTCGAGATCGGGGTCTATGATTACGACAATACCTATGTGATCATGCCGATCGTCGACGCCCAAACACTGCTGCTGACCGGTGACACAGTGGGCATGATCGAGGTGCGCACCACCGACCCGGACACCGCTGCCGCCACGCTGGCACCCCTGGGCCGTCAGCTGGCCGGGCAGGCAGTGATCACCGACTGGAAAGTGCTCAATTCCTCGCTGTTCGAGGCTCTGGCGGTAGAGCGGGTGGCGATGTTCACCGTGTTGTCGATCATCGTGCTGGTCGCGGTGTTCAATATCCTGTCGTCGCTGATCATGCTGGTGCGCGCCAAGACCCGCGACATTGCGATCCTGCGCACGATGGGGGCGAGCCGGCGCTCGATCCTGCGGATATTCATCGCCATCGGCAGCCTGATCGGCGTGCTGGGGACGGTGGCGGGGCTGGCGTTGGGGTTCATCTTCCTGTTCTTCCGCCAGAATGTCGTCAGCCTGGTCCAGATGGTCAGCGGGCAGGACCTGTGGGATCCCAAGATCCGCTTCCTGACGCAATTGCCCAGCCGCAGCGACCCGGTGGAAATCACGATGATCGTGGTGATGGCGCTGGGGCTCAGCTTCCTGGCGACGCTCTATCCGGCCCTGCGCGCGGCCAGCACCGACCCGGTGCAGGTGCTGCGTTATGAGTGAGGCAATCGTCCGGCTCACCGGACTGACCCGTGCGTTCGAGCAGGGCGGCGTGCGGATCGAGGTGCTGCGCGGCGTCGACCTCACCGTCGCGCCGGGCGAGATCGTGGCGCTTGTCGGCCCATCGGGGGCGGGCAAATCGACGCTGCTGCAAGCGGTCGGCCTGCTCGAAGGCGGGTTCGGCGGGCGGATCGAGATCGCCGGCACCGATGCCAGCGCGCTCGGCGCCGATGGCTGTACGCTGCTGCGCCGGGCGCATCTGGGCTTTGTCTATCAGTTTCATCACTTGCTGGCGGATTTCACCGCGATTGAGAATGTGATGCTGCCGCTGCTGGTCGCGGGGCGCAGCCGGGCCGACGCACAGGCGCGCGCCGAGGAGCTGCTGGCGGCGCTGGGTCTGGCGGAGCGCGGGGCGCACCGCCCCAGCCAGCTTTCGGGAGGCGAGCAACAGCGGGTGGCGGTGGCGCGGGCGCTGGCCAATGCGCCGCTGCTGGTGCTGGCCGATGAGCCCACCGGCAATCTGGACGAGGCGACGGCGGACAAGGTGCTGGCCGAATTTCTGCGGCTGGTGCGGGGCACCGGCAGCGCCGCGCTGATCGCGACGCATAATGAGCGACTGGCGGCGAAGATGGACCGTGTGGTGCGGCTGCATGAGGGGAAATTGGCATGAAAAGCATCGGCAATTTTATCGTGCAGGCCCCCGATGGTCAGCCTGTACCGCTGGGCGATTTTGCCGGCAAGGTGCTGCTGGTGGTCAACACCGCCAGCCAATGCGGCTTCACCCCGCAATATGCCGGGCTGGAGGCGCTGTGGCGCCAATATGGCGCGCGCGGCTTTGCCGTGATCGGCTTCCCCTGCAATCAGTTCGGCGGGCAGGAACCGGGCAATGCCGAGGAAATCGCCAGCTTCTGCCGGCTGAGCTATGATGTCAGCTTTCCGATGATGGCCAAGATCGAGGTCAATGGCGGGGGCACCGCCCCGCTGTACCGGTGGCTGAAGGGCGAGGCGCCGGGGCTGCTGGGCAGCAAGCGGATCAAATGGAACTTCACCAAGTTCCTGATCGGCCGCGATGGCAGGGTGGTGCGCCGCTATGCCCCGACCGCCAAGCCCGGGGCGCTGGGCGGGGATATCGAGGCGCTGCTTTAGCGGGGGACAATCGCCGGCAAAACCCTCGCGCGAATCGGCTTAACGCGCCTAGGCTGGCGGCATGGCCTTTGCCCCCTTCGTTCCTTTGCGCGTGTTCTCCAGCTACACCATGCTGGACGGCGCGATCGAGCCCAAGGCGCTGGCTCAGCTTGCCAAGGATCGCGGTTTCCCCGCCATCGCGGTGTGCGATCGCAACGGGCTTTACGCGGTGCCGGCTTTTGCCAGCGCGGCCAAAGACAAGGGCATTCAACCGATCATCGGCGCCTTGCTGGGTGTCGCGCGTGAGGCTCCGGTCGGCGTGGCGGCTCCGGTGATCGACTGGCTGGCGCTGTATGCGCAGGATGAGGCCGGCTGGCTGAACCTGTGCCATCTGGTCAGCGCGGCGCACCTGGAGCGCCCGGTGGAGTTTGAGCCTTACGTGACGCTCGCCGATCTGGCCGGGCATACGGACGGCCTGATCTGCCTGACCGGCGCCGCCGAGGGGGCGTTGGCGCGGCTGCTGGCTGAGGGGCGGCAGGTGGCGGCTTCGGACTATTGCACGGCGCTGGAGGCCCTGTTCGCCGGGCGGCTGTACATCGAAATCGCCCGGCGCGGCAATGCGGTGGAGGATGTCGCCGAGCCCGCGCTGATCGATCTGGCCTATGCACGCGAACTGCCGCTGGTGGCCACCAACCCGGCGCATTTCGCCGATCCGCATTTCCACGCCGCGCATGACGCAATGCTTTGCATCGCCAATTCGACGCATATCGACGCCGCCGATCGCCCCCGCTCCAGCCCGCAGGCCTTTGTTCGCTCGGCGCCGATGATGGCCGAGATTTTTGCCGACCTGCCCGAGGCGACGGCCAACACGATGGTGGTGGCGCAGCGTTGTGCCTATGTGCCGCCGCGCCGGGGCCCGCTGCTGCCCAGCTTGGCCGGCGATGGCGAGGGCGAGGCGGCGATGCTGGCCGATGAGGCGCGCGGCGGGCTGGCGGAGCGGTTGGCGCCCTACTATCCGGGCGCAACCGTGGCCGATCTGGCCGAAGCCTTGGCCGGGGACGGTGAGACGCGCGCGCGCCTCGCCACCTGCGGCGTCGGCGAGGAATTCGCCGAATACGCCGAGCGCCTCGCCTTTGAGGCCGACATCATCAACCGGATGGGATTTGCCGGCTATTTCCTGATCGTCGCCGATTTCATCAAATGGGCCAAGCACAGCGACATTCCGGTGGGTCCGGGGCGCGGCTCGGGCGCGGGCAGTCTGGTGGCATGGGCGTTGACCATCACCGATCTCGATCCGATCCGGCTGGGCCTGCTGTTCGAGCGGTTCCTCAACCCGGAACGCGTGTCCATGCCCGATTTCGACATCGATTTCTGCGAAACACGGCGCGGCGAAGTCATCCGCTATGTCCAGGCCAAATACGGCCGCGACCGGGTGGCGCAGATCATCACTTTCGGCAAGCTCAAGGCGCGCCAGGTGCTGCGCGATACCGGGCGCATCCTGCAAATGAGCTATGGTCAGGTCGACCGGCTGTGCAAGCTGATCCCCAACCACCCGACCGACCCATGGACCCTGCCGCGCGCGCTCAACGGCGTGGGTGAGTTACGCCGCGAATATGAGAGCGACGGCGAGGTCAAGCGCCTGATCGATCTGGCGATGCAGCTGGAGGGCCTGCCGCGCAATTCCTCCACCCATGCCGCCGGCGTAGTAATCGGGGACCGACCGCTGGCGCAACTGGTGCCGCTCTACCGCGATCCGCGTTCGGACATGCCGGTGACGCAATTCGACATGAAATATGTCGAGGATACCGGGCTGATCAAGTTCGACTTTTTGGGCCTCAAGACGCTGTCGGTGCTGCGCAAAGCGATCGACCTGCTGGGCCTGCGGGGCATTGCCATCGATCTGGCGGCGCTGGCGTGGGACGATGTGGATGTCTACCGCCAGCTGCAATCGGGCGATACGGTGGGTGTGTTTCAGCTCGAGTCCGAGGGTATGCGCCGCACGCTGGCGGCGGTGAAGCCCACAGGTTTTGGCGACATTATCGCGCTGGTCTCGCTGTACCGGCCGGGGCCGATGGACAATATCCCGCTGTTCGGCCGCCGCAAGAATGGCGCGGAATCGATCGAATATCCGCACGAAAAGCTGAGCACCATTCTGGCCGAGACCTATGGCATCTTCGTCTATCAGGAACAGGTGATGCAGGCCGCGCAGATTCTCGCCGGCTATTCGCTGGGGGATGCCGACCTGCTGCGCCGCGCGATGGGCAAGAAGGTGCAGGCGGAGATGGACGCCCAGCGTCAGCGCTTCGTCGATGGCTGTCTCACCGTCTCGGGCATCGCCAAGGGCAAGGCGAATGAATTGTTCGATTTGATCGACAAATTTGCAGGGTATGGCTTCAACAAGAGCCACGCCGCAGCTTACGCGTTGCTGGCGTACCAGACCGCGTGGTGCAAGGCGCATTACCCGCATGAATTCTACGCCGCCTCGATGTGCTTCGACATGCATCAGTCGGAGAAGCTGAGCATTTTCGTCGATGACATGCGGCGCGGCGGGGTGGCTTTGGCCGGGCCGGACATCAACGCTTCGGAGGCGGAATTCACCGTTGAGGAAACCGACGACGGCTATCAGGTCCGCTATGCGCTGGCTGGCATCCGCAATGTCGGCGAAAAAGCGATGGACGCCATCGTGGCCGAGCGCGCCGCCAACGGGGCTTTCGTGAGCCTTGAGGATTGCTTCCGCCGCATCCCTGCCGGCACGATGAACCGCCGCGCATTGGAGGGCCTCGTCGCGGCGGGGGCGTTCGACGGGCTGGAGCCGAACCGGGCGCGGATCATGGCCAATGCCGACATGCTGCTGGCGGTGGCCGACGAGGCCGAGCGCAGCCGCACCAGCGGGCAGGCCGCGCTGTTCGGCGGGGCGGATGACACCGTGCCCGCGCTGCGCCTCGCCGATGCCGCGCCGTGGAGCCGGGCCGAACAGATGGCAAAGGAGCGCGAGAATTTCGGCTTCTACTTCGCCGCCCACCCGGTCGAGGCCTACCGCGCCGTCGCCTCGGCCAATGGCGCGCGCAGCCATGCCAGCCTGACCGCGCGCGGGCCGGAGGGCAGCAGCGGCCGGCAGGCGGCGGTGATGGCGGTGATGGTCGAGGGGGTGCAGCGCCGCAAGACCAAGCGCGGCAAGGATTTCGTGGTCGCCGAATTCTCCGATTCGTCGGGCCAGTTTTCCGCGAGTTGCTTTGAGGAATTGCTGGTCGAACCGATGCTCAAATGGGCGAAGGATGGCACCTGCCTGCTCCTCTCGGTCGAGCTGGACAGCCCCAGCCCCGAGGAACCGCCGCGCGTCACGGTGCGCGGCGCGCAATGCCTGGCCGAGGTGCGCAGCGCCGCACGGATGCTGCTCAGCTTTGACGTCGACCGGGTCGAGGCGCTGGCCGAATTGGCCGCGTTATTGCCGCGCGGTGATGCGGATTCGGGCAATTCGCGGGGCGAGGTGCTGGTGCGGCTCAAGACCGGCGGTCGCGAGCCGCAGATGCGCCTGGGCCGCGATTTCGCGCTCGACGGCGAGCTGGCGGAGCGTGTGGCCGAGGTCGAAGGGGTCCACAATGTCTCGCTGACCGCGCGGCGTGGCGGGCCGCAATTGCGGTTGGTGGCATAAGGGGGGGTCAAAGCAGGCGCATCTGGCCGTCCATTTCGGGCCGCCGGAACTGCCCGCAATCGAGATCGAATTTCGAACCGCCCATGCCAAACCGCTTCATCGCGAGGCGGAAACGGCTGCGGATCAGGTCAGCCCAGACCCCCTGCGGTTTCATGCGGGTGTGGAACGACGGATCATTATCCCTCCCCCCTCGCACCGATTGCACAATGGCCATCACCTTGGCGGCGCGATCGGGGTAATGCACGTCCAGCCATTCGCGCATCAGCGGCGCCACCTCATGCGGCAGGCGCAGCATGATCCAATTGGCAGAACGCACGCCTCGCTGGGCGGCCTGCTCCAAAATGTCCTCGATAAAGCAGTCGGTTATCGCCGGGATCACTGGCGCTACCGAGACATGCGCCGGCACCCCGGCCCGGACCAACGCCTCCAGCGCGGTCAGGCGTTTCGCCGGCGCAGCGGCGCGAGGCTCCAGCTTGCGCGAGAGATCAGCGTCGAGGCTGGTCACCGAAATCGCCACCGCCACCAGCCGCGCCCGTGCCAATTCGCCCAGCAGGTCGAGATCGCGCAGCACGCGGTCCGATTTGGTGGTGATGGTGACCGGGTGCCCGGTTTCCAGACAGACTTCCAGTACGCTGCGGGTGATCGCAAACCGCGCCTCTATCGGTTGGTAAGGGTCGGTGTTGGTGCCCATGGCGATGGGAGCGGGGCGATAACCCGGCTTGGCCAGGGTCGCCCGCAGCAGCCGCGCCGCATCGGGTTTGGCGAAAAGTTTGGTCTCGAAATCGAGCCCGGGCGACAGGTCCTGCCATGCATGGGTGGGCCTGGCATAGCAATAGACACAGCCATGCTCGCAGCCGCGATAGGCGTTGATCGAGCGGTCGAACGGGATGTCGGGCGAGGCGTTGAAGCTGAGGATGCTGCGCGGGTGTTCGATGGTGACGGTGGTTTGCAGGCGGGGCATGGCGCCGTCTATGTCAGCCCGCGCGTCGGCCCAGTCACCATCCTCCTCGCGCGCGGCGAGGCCGAAGCGGCTGGGAACATGATTGGTCGGCGCGCCGCGCCCGCGTGGCGGTTGCATTATGAGAACATATATAGAACATGTTGGATCGTCGAGTCAAATATGGAATGTCAACTAACGCCCAATGGCGGACATCCGGCAGCATGTCGTCTGATTGATCTTCCCATCTGCTTTATGTTATGAGACTGCTTCATATGAGAGATATTTTAGCCAAGCTGATGTCGAAACCTTGCTTAACCACAAGGAAATTCAGCGTTATTACCGCGATGGACGAAGCTGCCAGACTGGGCACTTGGAACGCAGCCTATGAAAATATTATGCGAGCGCTCGGCTTTGACGGAGATTCCCCAGACTTTTTTGCCCAAGCGATGGCGGACACGGCGATTGACGAAGATATTGTGGCTAATTGGAATAAGGCCAACCCTGCACAACGCCAGTGGATGATCTCGGAAATTGTCAGCTTTGAAGTAAAAGAAAGCTACGAAAGGCGACTGGCAGCTGCAAAGGAGATAGTCGAGCTGATGAAGGAGCACCTTAAGCGGCAGAAAAAGCTATAGGGCGATTTGCAGCCTGAATGGCAGCTAACCACCAATTCCTGCCATTCCGCTTTGCATAACCATTGCAGCCATGCTCGCAGCCCCCAGAGCGGGGCGGTTGCATGCACGGGTTGGAGCATATTAAGGAACGATTTGGCAAGAACGATTTGGCAAGGGGGTGCCGCAGCACCCCCAAATCTCAATCCCCGCCGCCCTGCGCCTGCTGGTGATGCCGGATCACCTCGTCGATGATGAACCGCAGGAATTTCTCGCCGAAATCGGGGTCCAGTTGCGCGTCTACAGCCAGTTTGCGCAGGCGGGCGATCTGGCGATCCTCTCGTCCCGGGTCGGAGGGGGGGAGGGCGTGGGCGGCTTTGTGCGCGCCCACCGCCTTGGTGATGCGGAACCGTTCCGCCAGCATGTGGATCAGCGCGGCATCGATATTGTCGATGCTGGCGCGATACGCGGCGAGGGTTGCGTCCGGGAACGATGCGGCAGGTTGGGGCGGGGTTTCGGCCATGGCGCAAGCGCTAGCATGGACGGTTGCGAAATTCCAAGCCCTCACCCCCCTTTGACCCGCCGCCCCCGCGTGGGGGCTTGCCTTCGCTTGCCGCCGGGGGCAAGGCACGCAGGTATGAGCGCCCAGATCGTGCCGTTGCGGCCGGCCCGCCCCGAACCCAGTCTCACCCCGCTGCTGGCACTGACCGCGCCGGGAATGAATGCGGTGAACGCGGTGATCCTTGACCGGATGCAGAGCGAAATTCCACTGATCCCGTCGCTGGCCGGGCATCTGATCGCCGGCGGCGGCAAGCGAATGCGCCCGATGCTGACCATCGCCGGCGCGGCGCTGCTTGACTATCACGGCAGCCGTCATCACCGGCTGGCCGCGGCGGTGGAGTTTATCCACACCGCGACGCTGCTGCATGACGATGTGGTCGATGGCAGCGACCTCCGGCGCGGCAAGGCCACCGCCAACATCGTGTTCGGCAACCCGGCAACGGTGCTGGTCGGTGATTTCCTGTTCAGTCGCGCGTTTGAGTTGATGGTCGAGGATGGCAGCCTCAAGGTGCTCAAAATCCTCGCCAACGCCTCGGCGGTGATTGCCGAGGGCGAGGTCGATCAACTCACCGCGCAGCGCCATGTCGAAACCGGGGAGGAGCGCTATCTGGGCATCATCGGCGCCAAAACCGCAGCGCTGTTTGCGGCGGCGTGCCGGATCGCGGCGGTGGTGGCCGAAAGCGGCCCGGCGGCGGAGCGCGCGCTCGATGATTACGGGCGCAATCTGGGTATCGCGTTTCAGCTGGTCGATGATGCCATCGACTATGATTCCGAGGCCGCAGAAATGGGCAAGGGCAAAGGCGACGATTTCCGCGAGGGCAAGATGACGCTGCCGGTGATCCTGGCCTATGCGCGCGGGTCGGAGGAGGAGCGTGGGTTCTGGCGCGATGCGATCGCAGGGTTTCTGACTAGCGACGAGGACTTGGCGCATGCAGTGACCCTGATCAACCGCCACGATTGCGTGACGGCGACGCGCGAGCGGGCACGGCATTTCGCCAACCGAGCGGTGGATGCGATCGCGGCCTTCCCGGCGGGCGCAGCGCGGGCGGCGATGGTCGAGGCGGCGGAGTTTGCGGTGTCGCGGCGCTATTGAGGCCTGTGCGGCGCGGCCTCACCGCCCTCGCGATAGCCGCGCTTCCGGCCGCACTAATGGTTCGCTTCCGACATTTGCATCCCTTTCGACAAGGGCAAAGGCAAATGTCGGAAAACATAAGAACCACTAGATATTATAGTGTTTCTAGTGGATTGATTTTGACATTCGAAAGCATCCTTTGCTGCAAGCGGGACTCGAATGTCAAAATCAATCCACTAGCTGCCGCCGGCTCTGCGCGTGGCGCCCCCGAGCCGCGCTGGACCGCGCCTGTGGCGCCTTCGGGTGATCGATAACGTCTCTTACGTCGGTTCTGCGGGCATATCCGCGTGGATCGTCTCCGCGCCAGCCGGGCTGATCCTGATCGATACCGGGATGGCGGCATACGCGCCGCAGCTGGAGGCAAGTATTCGCCGCCTCGGCTTTCGGCTGAGCGATGTGAGGATCATCCTGATCAGCCACGCGCATTTCAATCATGCCGGCGCATTGGCGCGGATCAGGGCGGATAGCGGTGCCAGCCTGATGGCATCCGCGCCCGAGACTTATGCGCTGGAGCATGGCGTCTATGCCGGGTCGGAGGATCGACGCGATTGGGACTTCCCGCCGGTGCATGTCGACGGGACGATAGCGGATGGCGGGGTCGTGGCATTAGGCGGCGTGCGGCTGACCGCGATGATCACGCCGGGCCACACCGCCGGTTGCACCAATTATCTGTTGCCGGTGCGGGATGCGGGGCGGCGCCACACGGCCTTCTTCTTTGGCAGCGCCAGCGTTGCCGCGAACCGGCTGGTGGGGCATCCGCAATATCCCTGGATCGTCGCCGATTACCGGCGGACCTATGCGCCGCTAAAGGCGGTGGATGCCGATGTGCTGCTGGCGCCGCATGCGGAGTTCTTCGATCTGGCCGGCAAGCGCGCGCGGCTGGGCAAGCCCGGTGCCAATCCCTTTATCGTACCGGGTGAACTGCGGCGGCTGGCGGCGCAGACGGCGGCGGCGCGCAAACCTGAAGGTTAAGCGGGGGCTTTCTGCGCGCGCGAAATTCTCTATGGCTTGGGTCGTGAGCGACCTACCCATCAACGCTGTCCTGCCCGGCCTGCTCGCCGCGCTACGGGGTGCGCCCAACGCCGTTCTCATCGCGCCGCCCGGTGTCGGCAAGACCACCGCCGTCGCGCCCGCGCTGCTGGCCGAGCCGTGGTGCGCCGGCAGTGTCATCCTGCTCTCGCCCCGCCGCGTTGCCGCGCGCGCCGCCGCTGAGCGGATGGCCAAAATGCTGGGCGAGCAGGTGGGGGCCACGGTCGGATACCTGACGCGGCTCGATAGCAAGCGGTCCGCCCAGACGCGCATTCTGGTGATGACCGAGGCGATTTTTGTCGCGACGATCCTCGCCGATCCGGAGCTGGCCGGCGTGTCAGCGGTGCTGTTCGACGAGGCGCATGAGCGGCATCTCGATTCGGACCTCGGGCTGGCTTTGGCGATCGAGAGCGCGGCGGTGTTGCGCCCCGATCTGCGGCTGGTGGTGATGTCGGCGACGATCGATGGTACGCGCTTTGCCGATTTGTTAGGCAACTCGCCGGTGGTGGTCAGCGAGGGCAAGGCGCATCCGCTGGCGATCCGCTGGCTCGGCGCGCGGCCCGAATTGCGGATCGAGGATGCGATGGTCTCGGCGATAATGGCCGCGTGGCGCGAGGAGGCGGGCGATATTCTGGCCTTCCTCCCCGGCGTGGGTGAGATCGCGCGGGTGGCGGAGCGGCTGGGCGAGAAGCTGGCCGGCGGGCTGGTGCTCCCCCTCCATGGCCAATGCGAGCCTGCCGCCCAGCGTGCCGCGATCCGCGCCGATCCCGCCGGGCGCCGCCGCATCGTGCTGGCCACTGCGATTGCCGAGACGTCGCTGACGCTGGAGGGGGTGCGGGTGGTGGTCGATGCCGGGCTGTCACGGCGGGCGCAGTTTGACAAGGCGGCCGGGGTCACGCGGCTGATCACCACTGCCGCCAGCCAGGCCGCCGCTGCCCAGCGTGCCGGGCGGGCGGCGCGGCAGGGGCCCGGCGTTGCCTATCGGCTTTGGGCCGAGGCCGGGCACGCGGGGCGCGCTGCGTTCGATCCGCCCGAGATGTTGACCAGCGATCTGGCGCCCTTGGCCTTGACCCTGGCGGGCTGGGGCGCGGGCGATGTCGGCGCGATGGCTTGGCTCGACGCGCCGCCGGCAGCGGCTTTGGCGGCGGCGCGGGCGAAGCTGACGGGGCTTGGCGCGCTGGATGATGGGGCGCGGATCACCCCGCATGGCCGCGCGATGGCGACGCTGCCGATGGCGCCCGAGCTGGCGCATATGCTGCTGTTCGGGGCGGCGCATGGCGCGGAGGATATGGCGGCGCGGCTGGCGCTGTTGTTGCAGGAACGCGGGCTGGGCGGCCCGGGCGACGATTTGCTGGCGCGGCTGGGACGCTGGGCCGGGGATCGCTCGGCGCGGGCGGAGGCAAGCCGCAAGCTGGCGTCGGGCTGGGCAAGGCGGGCACGGGGTATGGTTGCCCGCGTTGACGGTGACGTGCCCTCCGCAGGCGTGCTGGTGGCCGAGGCGTTTCCTGACAATGTGGCGCGGGCGCGCGATGGCTTGGGGGCGGAGTGGCTGGCGGCGGGGGGCAGGGGCCTGCGGCTAGATCCCGCCAGCAGTCTGGCACGCGCGGCATTCCTCGCGGTCGGCGATGCGCAGGGCGCGGCGATGGCGCGCGCCGGCAGTGGCGCGCGGATTACTGGCGCCATTGCTTTGGAGGAGGCCGAGGTGCTGCGGCATCTGGCGCACCGGATCACGCAGGCCCCGGTGCTGCGCTGGCTGGGCGAGGAGGCGCGGGTCGAGGCATTGCTTGAGGCGCGGCTCGGCGCGATCCTGCTGAGCCGGGGCCCCGATCCGGCGCCCGATGCGGCGGCGATTGCGGCTTTGATCTGCGCGAAAGTGCGCGGCGGAGGCTTGGACATGCTGCCGTTCTCGTCGGCCAGTGAGGCGCTGCTGACCCGCGCGCGGTTTGCCGGGATCGCAGAACTGGGCGAGGCGGCGTTGTTGGCGGGCCTGGAGCATTGGCTGGCGCCTTTGCTGGGGCGGCGGTTGGCCGATATTGCGCCGGGAGCGCTGCATCAGGCGCTCGACAATCTGCTCGGCTGGGACGAGCGGCAGGCGTTGGCGCGGCTGGCCCCGCCGGCATTTACCAGCCCCGCCGGCAGCAGCCATGCCATCGATTATGCCGATCCCGGCGGGCCATCGGTGGAGGTGCGGGTGCAGGCCCTGTTCGGGATGGATGCGCATCCGCTGTTCGGCGATCCGCCCGGCGCCCTGCTGCTCAAGCTGACCTCGCCCGGCGGCAAGCCGATCCAGAGCACGCGCGACCTGCCGCAATTCTGGCGCGGCAGCTGGCGCGATGTGGTGAAGGATATGAAGGGCCGCTATCCGCGTCACCGCTGGCCCGATCAGCCGTGGCTGGAGGCGCCGAGCCTCAAGACCAAAAACGCGTTCAACCGGGCTTGATGTGGCGCGCGTTTCGCGGCACTGCGGTGCGATGAGCGCACGTATCTATCAACGCCCCAAGAACCCCATGCAGTCGGGCCGGGCCCAGACCGGGCAGTGGCTGCTGGAATTTGCCCCTGCCGAGGCGCGGCGTGCCGATCCCTTGATGGGCTGGGCCGGGTCGGGCGATACGCAGGCGCAGGTGGTGCTGAGCTTCGCGTCGCAGGCTGAGGCGGTGGCCTATGCCCGGCAATGCGGCATCGACGCCCGCGTCCATGCGGTGCCGCCGCGCCGGTTGAAGCTCCAGGCCTACGCCGACAATTTCCGTTGAGCGCGCGGCCGCGATCCGGTTTGGCCGGCATTGATCTGGACAAATAGCGCCTGATGGGGCATAGGCTTCGGCGGGAGTCGGATGGGCGTTCGCGTTCGCCAACCTGGTCAGGTCCGGAAGGAAGCAGCCACAACGGATAGCAGCGGGTCATCCGGCTCCTTTTTCGCCTTCGACAATCGCGGTCGCACCGCCTACGACCCGGATGCAATGGGCGATTCCTCCGACATGTTTGGCCAAGATTCGGCGGCGTCCGACGGGACGGCGTTGCCCAGTGCGGCCGGGCCCAGTGCGGCCGGGCCCAGCGCGGCGGAGCTGGAGGCGGGCCAATCGGCGATGTTCGGCGCGCCCGATCCTTTACCCGAACCGCCTGAGCCCCAATCCATCGCAGCGGCCGCTCAGCCCTACCGCGTGCTGGCGCGAAAATATCGACCCCAGAACTTCAGCCAGTTGATCGGGCAGGACGCGATGGTGCAGACGCTGGCCAATGCGATCCGGCGGGAGCGGCTGGCGCATGCGTTCCTGATGACGGGCGTGCGCGGGGTGGGCAAGACGAGCACCGCGCGGCTGATCGCCAAGGCGCTCAATTGCATCGGGCCCGACGGCAAGGGCGGGCCGACAATCGATTCGTGCGGGGTCTGTGACCCTTGCGTTGCCATCGCCGAGGGGCGGTATATCGACGTGATCGAGATGGACGCGGCCAGCAATACCGGGATCGACGATGTCCGTGAGATCATCGAGGCGGTCCGCTATGCGGCGGTGTCGGCGCGCTACAAGATCTACATCATCGACGAAGTTCACATGCTGTCGCGTCAGGCTTTCAACGGGTTGCTCAAGACACTGGAGGAACCGCCGCCGCATGTGAAGTTCCTGTTCGCCACCACCGAGGTCGATAAATTGCCAGTCACCGTGCTGTCGCGGTGTCAGCGGTTCGATCTGCGACGGATTGCCGCGCCGCTGCTGACCGAGCATTTCGCGGCGATCTGCCAAGCCGAGGGCGTGGCGGCGGAGCCCGAGGCGCTGGCCATGATTGCCGAGGCGGCCGAGGGATCGGTGCGCGACGGGCTGTCGATCCTCGATCAGGCGATCGCGCATTCGGACTTCAATTCGGATGGCGCCGAATCAGCGGTCAGCGCGGCACAGGTGCGCGATATGCTGGGGCTGGCCGATAAAACTGTGCAGCGGCGGTTGTTTGCGGCTTTGCTGGGCGGGGACGGGTCGGCGCTGCTGGAGCTGGTGGCGGCGCAATATGCGCTGGGGATCGAGCCGATCGCGCTGATACGCAGCGCGATGGAATTGGCGCATCGGATCACCGTCTGCCAGGTCGGGCGCGGCGAGGTTGCGGTGATTTCGGTGGATGAGCGCGAGGCGATTGCCGACTGGGCGGCGGCGCTGACACCGGGGCAATTGCATCGGCTGTGGCAGCTGTTGCTCAAGGGGCATGACGAGGTGCGCGGTGCGCCCGACCCTCTGGTGGCGGCCGAAATGGCGCTGCTCCGGTGTTTGCACGCGGCGAACCTGCCCGATCCCGGGGCGCTGGCGAAGCGGATCGAGGAGGCTGCGGCTGGCGGTATGTTGGCGATGTCGGGCCTGGATGCCGCGCCTGGCGCTGCGGCACCGGTAGCGGCAGGCCCCGATTGGGCACAGCTGACCGCGCGGATCGGGGCGCATCATTTGCGACTGGGGCAGGTGATGCACGACTGGATCAGGGTGGTCGAATTGGCGCCGGGCGTGTTGCGCTATGGCTTTGCCGCCGGCTATTCCGAGGATTGCGCGCGCGAATTGCGCGGCGTTCTGGAACAGGTGATCGGTGGCGGCTGGCTGGTCGAGCAGGTCGATGGCGCGGCGGGAGCGCCGACTTTGCGCGAACTGGCCGATCTGGCAAAGGCCGAGGAAGCGGCGGTGTTGCGCCAGTCACCGCTGGTCGAGGCGGTTTTTGCCGCTTTTCCGGGTGCTGAAATGGTCGAGGATGACGAGAAGGACAAGGCTGGGGCGCATGTCCGCCGGGCCTGAAAGGAGCTTAATGCGATGAAGTCGATGGAAGAAATGATCCAGGCCGCGCAAAAGGCCGCCGAAACCATCCAGCAACAGATGGGCGAGGTGCAGGCCAAGCTCGACGGGATCGAGGTCGAAGGCGTCTCGGGCGGCGGGCTGGTGCGGATACGCTGCTCCGCCAAGGGGCGGGTTGTGGCGGTGGCGATCGATGACAGCCTGATCGTGCCAGCAGACAAGCAGATGCTGGAGGACCTCGTCGCCGCCGCGTTCAACGATGCGCGGGGCAAGGCCGATGCCGCTTCGGGCGCGGAGATGGCCAAGGTGCAGGCGGGGATTGGCCTGCCGCCGGGGTTCAAGCTGCCGTTTTGAGCGGCGGCACTCCACAATCCCGCCCCATGCAGCCATTGCGCCGCGCCGGCGCGCACCCCATATCCGGCGCGACTTGATCCTGACCCTTGATGATAGGACGCAATTTTGACCACGCTTCCCCTGCTGCCCCTGCGCGATATAGTGGTTTTTCCCGGCATGGTGGTGCCGCTGTTCGTTGGCCGTGAGAAATCGGTAGCGGCGCTGGAAGCGGCGATGGCGGGCAAATCGGCCAATGGCGACAAGGATATTTTCCTCGTCGCGCAGCTTGATCCGGCGTGCGAGGATCCGGGCCCGGACGATCTCTATGACATTGGCGTGATCGCCAGCGTGTTGCAGCTGCTCAAGCTGCCCGATGGCACGGTGCGTGTGCTGGTTGAGGGGCAGAGCCGGGGGCGGCTGACCGATCTGGCCGATGATGGCGCGATGCTGACCGGCGTGATCGATGCGATCGAGGGCGAGACGGTGGAAGGACCGGAGCTGGCCGCGACGATGCGCAGCGTGGTTGACCAGTTCGGCGAATATGCCAAGCTCAACAAGAAGCTGGCACAGGATGCGGGCGACAATCTGGACCAGATCGAGGATGCCTCGAAGCTGGCCGATGCGGTGGCGGCGCAGATCAACACGCGGGTGGCCGACAAGCAGGCGCTGCTGTCGGAGAATAACCCGCTGAAACGGCTGGAAATGGTCGTCGGCTTTATGGAGGGTGAGCTTGGCGTGCTCCAGGTCGAGCGCAAGATCCGTGGCCGGGTCAAGCGCCAGATGGAGAAGACCCAGCGCGAATATTACCTTAACGAACAGATGAAGGCGATCCAGTCCGAGCTGGGCGGCGGCGAAGACGGTGAGGTCAATGAGGTTGCCGAACTGGCCGAGAAAATCGCGCGTCTCAAATTGTCCAAGGAGGCGCGGACCAAGGCGCTGGGCGAGCTGAAAAAGCTCAAGACCATGCAGCCGATGAGCGCCGAAGCCACGGTGGTGCGCAATTATCTCGACGTGCTGCTGGGGCTTCCGTGGGGCAAAAAGAGCAAGTTGAAGAAGGATCTGCCCGCCGCGCAGGCGGTGCTGGACGCGGATCACTATGCGCTCGACAAGGTCAAGGACCGGATCGTCGAATACCTCGCGGTGCAGGCGCGGACAAACAAGCTCAAGGGTCCGATCCTGTGCCTCGTCGGGCCGCCGGGCGTCGGCAAGACCTCGCTGGGCAAGTCGATTGCCCGCGCGACCGGACGGGCGTTCGTGCGCCAGTCGCTGGGCGGTGTGCGCGATGAGGCCGAGATTCGCGGACATCGCCGCACCTATATCGGCAGCCTGCCGGGCAAGATCATCACCAATATGAAAAAGGCCGGCGGCTCCAATCCGCTGTTCCTGCTCGATGAGATCGATAAATTGGGTGCCGATTTCCGGGGCGATCCGGCCTCTGCGCTGCTGGAGGTGCTCGACCCCGAGCAGAACATGCGGTTTCAGGACCATTATCTCGAGGTCGATTACGACCTGTCCGATGTGATGTTCGTCTGCACCGCCAACAGCCTCAACCTGCCCCAGGCGCTGCTTGACCGGATGGAGATCATCCGGCTGGAGGGCTATACCGAGGATGAGAAGGTGGAGATTGCCGAGCGCCATCTGCTGGCCAAGCAGGTCGAGGCGCATGGGCTGAAGCCTGGCGAGTTTGCGCTGACCAACGAAGGCCTGCGCGACCTGATCCGCTATTACACCCGCGAGGCCGGGGTTCGCACGCTGGAGCGCGAGATTGCCCGGCTGGCGCGCAAGGTGCTGCGCAGCATCCTTGAGGGCAAGGTCACCGCCGTCACGATCACGTCCGAAAACCTTGGCGATTATGCCGGGGTGCGCAAATTCCGCCATGGCATGTCGGATGAGGAGCATCAGGTCGGCGCGGTGACGGGCCTGGCATGGACCGAGGTCGGCGGCGAATTGCTGACCATCGAGAGCGTGACGGTGCCCGGCAAAGGCGCGGTCAAGACCACTGGCAAGCTGGGCGAGGTGATGACCGAAAGCGTGCAGGCGGCCTTCAGTTTCGTGCGCGCGCGCAGCCCTGCCTATGGCATCAAGCCCTCGATCTTTGCCCGCAAAGACATCCACATCCATCTGCCCGAGGGCGCGGTGCCCAAGGATGGCCCCTCCGCTGGCGTGGGCATGGTGACCTCGATCGTCTCGACGCTGACCGGCATTCCGGTGCGCAGCGATGTGGCGATGACCGGCGAGGTAACCTTGCGCGGGCGGGTGCTTCCGATCGGGGGCCTTAAGGAGAAGCTGCTGGCGGCGTTGCGGGGCGGTATCAAGACCGTGCTTATCCCCGAGGATAATGCCAAGGACCTCGCCGAAATCCCTGCGAACATCAAGGACGGGCTTGAGATCGTGCCGGTGTCCCATGTCGATCAGGTGCTGGCGCAGGCGCTGGTCCGGCTGCCGGTGGCTATCGTGTGGACCGAGGCCGACGATCTTGCCAGCCAGCCGGGCACCGCGCCACCTGCTGCGTCGGGTACTGCTGCGACTGCGCATTAAACATGCTGCGCCGCCGCGACTCGGGTTGCGGCGGCGTGCCATCACTGCCCGGCGAGCCGTAAAATCAGCCGAGATTGGGCGATGCAGCACCAAAATGCCCTATTCACGGGGACAAGCACGCGTTTGCACCGTTTTGGCTTTGACACATCTCACAAAACTCGCTCAATTCCGCGCCGGAGATGAGCCGAATCAAATTTTCGTTCCACGAGAGGTAGAGGGTACCAGTATGAACAAGAATGACCTGATCAGCGCCGTCGCAGAAGCAAGCGGCCTTACCCGCACCGATTCCACACGAGCCGTCGAAGGCGTGTTCGATGCGATCACCGGCGCGCTGAAGGCGGGCGATGAAGTGCGTCTGGTCGGCTTCGGCACATTCTCGGTCGCCAAGCGCAAGGCGTCCACCGGGCGCAACCCGCGCACCGGCGAAGCGATGAAGATCGCCGCCTCGACCCAGCCCAAGTTCAAGGCCGGCAAGGGCCTGAAGGACGCGGTGAACTGATTTTTGTCGTTCGGTGCCGTTCACGCGGCAGCTGACCGGGAACAGA
>JANXUK010000110.1 GCA_025356275.1 Sphingomonadales bacterium
TACGCTGGCGTACTCGCTCGAGAGTTCCGGCCGGGCGAAAGACGCGCTTGCCCTGATCGATCCGGCGCTGGATTCCGCAGGCGACAATCGCCCCTACCTGCTCCGGTCCAAGGCGCTGGCGCTTGGCTGGTTGGGACGGCAGCGCGAGGGGCTGGACCTGCTGACCGATCTTCTGGCCGATCGTCCGGGGGATGCCGATACGCTGGACTTCGCCTGCTGGTATCGCGGGCTTTGGAACATCGGGCTCGACGCAGTGCTGGGCGATTGCGATAAGGCGGTGACGCAGGCCAATTATTCGGCGTCAGCGCTGCAAAGCCGGGCCGTTGCCAAATTGCGGCTGGGCAAATTTGCCGAAGCCAAGGTCGACATTGACGCCGCGCTCGACTTGGACCCGGGCAACGAGACCTACCTGCTGACGCGGGGAATGGTCCGCCAGGTGAGCGGTGATCCATCCGGCGGGAAGGCCGACATCGCCGAGGCCGAAAGGCGCAACCGCTCGGTCGGCAAAATTTACCGTGCGGCGGGCCTGTTGCGTTAGCAGGATCGGATGCGCCGCGCAAAGCCGGGCGCTCCGCTCCCAGCAAGCCAAGGGCGGAAAAGCGGGCGCCGAACAGCGCCTTGCCGTATACCCCGAGCCTGCTACCGCCGCACCAGCCCACGCGGCTGTACGACACCCAGATCGAGGTGGGTCACTATCCCCGGCGCTGCGTCACACACCTGCGGCACCACGGTGCAGCCGACCAGCCCGGTCCATGGCAGCCCGAGGAACGGGTGCCGTCCGTCGCCGTGTTCTGAAGTATCCTGGCCGCCGAGCAGGTTGCATTCCAGCGGCGGGTCGCCGTGGATGCGCACCCGGTATCGCGCCTCGCCCTGTTCCCATAGCGGATCGAGATCTTCGCCCAGCTGCCAATAGAAGTGATAGACGATCAGCGGCGCGCCCTCTACCCAGGCGGTCCATTCGTAATGCTGGCCGCCGACGGTGCCGGCCTTGACCTCGCCATAGAGGTGTCTGATGTCTTTCAACGCCTTCGACACCTCGAACTTGACCGTTACCTTCTCGATCTCCTTGCCCAGCGCTTCGGCTATCATCGCCATCGAGGCGTAGAATGCCTTGTAGGTCTCGGGGCTGCGGCGCGGATTGGCCAGCAGCGCCTCGGGATCGAGACCAAAGCCCATCATCTCGGTATAGATCATCGGGTTGCGGACCTTGTCGATGATCTCGGTCACCTCGATACAGTCGATCCGGCTCATCAGCCGCGCCAGCGTAATGGGCAGAATGTCGCCCGCAAAGCCGGGGTGGACGCCGCAACCGTGGAACGAACTGTTGCCCTCAACGCAGGCCGCTTCGATCCTTGCGGTCTGCTCGGGAAACCACTTGTTGGGGAGGAACGGTCCCGCCGGCGAAACCACATTCTTACCCGACGCTAACAGCCGGCACAGCGTATCCATCAGCGCCGGGCTCTGCGCCGGCGAATACAGCACGCAGTCGGCGTCCATCGCGATCAGTGCCTCGATGTCGCTGGTGGCGATCACCCCGGTCTTGGGCAGGCCGACAAGATCGCCCGCATCCTTGCCCGCCTTGGCGGGATTGGTGACGAACACGCCGACCAGTTCGGTCACCGGGTTCTCGATGAAATATTTGAGCGCTGCGGTGCCAACGGTCCCGGTGGCCCATTGGATGACGCGATAGGTTGGTTTGGTCATGATGATCTCTCAGTTCAAGCTGCGGACCTGCCCGCCATCGACCCGGTAATTCGCCCCGGTGACGAAGCCCGACAGCGGGCTGGCCAGCATGCAGGCGACCAGCGCCAGTTCGCGCGGCAGCCCCAGCCGGCCGACCGGCGGCATCTCGAACACCTTTTCGGCGGCAAAGCGATTGCTCACTTCTTCGAAACTCATCTCGGGATCGCCGAATTTCTGCCGCCCAAAGCGAAGCAGCCCATCGACCATGATGATCCCGGGCGACAGCGTATTGACGGTAACGCCAACCCCTTTCAACGAACCCGCTAGGCTGACCGTATAATTATTCAGCGCCGATTTCGCGCCCGAATAATCGGCGCCCATATTGTTGGGCTGGACCGCCACCGCGCTGGACACATTGATCACCCGCCCAAATTTCGCGGCGATCATAGCGGGCACCGCCAGCCGGCACAGCCGCACCGCCGCGAGCATATTGGCATGGTAGTTGGAGACGAAATCATCGGCGGTGATCTCGATCGGGGTCTTGCTGGTATTTCCCGTCGAACTGCCCCCGGCGTTGTTGATCAGGATCTCGACCGATCCGCCCAGCGCGACCCGCGCCTCGGCATCGACGGCGGCGGCGGCGGCGTCGGTCGAAAGGTCGCCGATCGCCACCCCGGCAGCGCCAATATCTGCCGCGACTTTCTCCGCCCGTTCCCGGTTTCGGCCATGGACCACCACCGCAGCGCCCTCCTCGGCCAGCATGCGGGCGATGGCCTCACCGATACCGCTGCTGCTGCCGGTGACCAGCGCGCGGCGGGATTTGAGTTGCAAGTCCATGCGGGGTTCCCTTCTGTTTTTATCGCTCCGCGCGGTCATCGACGCGATGAACCACGGTGTCACCCCCCCAATCGTCTGCGGCCATCCAACTTCACTGCGGCGATGCGGCATCCGCGCGCCGGCGCTTGCTCAACCCAAGCCGCCGATCATGTTGCGGCCGGGTTCAGCGATCGCCGCGCCGTGCCCGAGGCATCGAAATTGCTGTCGGCGAGCCATGCCGCAAAGCGCGCTCGCTGCTCGGGCCATTCGGCTTCGAGAAGCGAAAACCATGCCGTCTCCCGGCGGCGACCCTTGACGATTTCCGCCTCGCGCCAGGTGCCCTCATAGGTAAAACCGAAACGCCGCGCCGCGCGCATGGAGGCGGCGTTGAGCGCGTTACAGCGCCACACCAGGCGGTGATAGCCCAGCGCGAAAGCATGTTCCATCAGCAGAAATATCGCTTCCGTCGCGGCGCGCGTGCGTTGCAGGCGCGGCGAAAACCAGACGTGACCAATCTCGATGGATGCGTTGCCGGGAGCGACATCGCAAAACGAGAACCATCCCTCGGCGCGCCCGCTGGCCTTGGGGATTATCGCGAAGAACGGCTGGTGCGCGACGCCGACGATCGGGGCGAGATGCGCACGCAAATCGCTTTCCAGCGCGAAGGGGCCATATCGCATATAGGCCCATGACGCATCGCCGCCTTGCGCCGCCTCCAGCAACTCTCCCGCGTGCGATAGCGCCAAAGGCTCGAGCGACACTGATCGGCCGATATGCCGCTGGAGCGGCGGTAGCTGTCGGACAGCATGCGGGACTATGGGCCCGAGCGGCAAGGTATGGGTGCGGGTCGACATGGTCCGGGCATACCGGGCGCAGGGCATGCGATCAACCGGGGGATCGCCCGCCTGAAGGCGCATCGGCAATCGCCGCTTTGGGTGGGTGATGCCCGCTGACGCTGTCGCCGTCGCCGCGGCGCCCAGGTTACGTTCTACTGTAGGGCGCCTCGCTCGAGGCCGCTGGAAGACATAGACAAACTGGTCGGTATGCCCCCGGATCGATGCATCGAACACCAGCGCCGTATGCGGATCGGCCGGGTTGCGCAGGGCATTGCTCTCCCCGACGAAGCGGAAACCGGCCGCTTTCATATCGGCCTTGACCACTTCGGGATCAATCCGGTGCGTGGTGTCGGTCGATGCGAGCCTTGAGCCTGCCGGCGCGACATGATCGATGACGACGAACCGCCCGCCGGGCTTGAGCGCCCGAAACGCCGCCTTGTCGAAAGGCGGGACATCGACCGGACCCATGAACGGGTCATAGAGATCGTGATAATTCTGCCGGATCCAGATGACGTCCGCCCGGCCCGGAAGGGTGAGCGTCGCGGGGTCGGACACGACCGCGATGACATTACCGTGCCCGGCCAACGGCATCGACCCCGGCACCGGGTGCGCGATCTTTTCTTCCTTGTCGGCAAGCGGCAGATGCACCGCAAAGACCTTGCCTGTGGGCTCGACGGCATCGGAGAACAGCGCATCCCAATAATCGCCCGGCCAGATATCGGCGATCGTCGCGCCGGGCTTGAGATGGAGGAAGGCGAGAATTTCGGCTGGATGGCGCGCGGCGTCCAGGCCGCGATCCTTGTCCGGCCCGGCCGGATCGGCGATCGGGGCGGCGATGTTGCCCCCCGGCATCCGATCGACATCCATCGCCAACCGGGTCTGGCGAGTCACGATCGACGGGCCCAACCATACAGCGGTCGCGGTTTCGTCCCACAGCGGACAGTCGGGCCAGGCGATCATCGCGACGTACTGCGCCACCGGATGGTCCGACGCGGTCGCCTGTTTCAGCAAGGCCCCGGTGCCGATGATGTCGCGGCTGGCGTCATTGGTCACCAGCGTCAGCTCGCCACATGCCGATGTGGACACGATCCGCGATGCCTCCGGGTCCCAGAAATGGTTGATCGGCATGCGCGGCGCAAAGGCCGCCTGCATCGCGAACTGATCCAGCGGCGGACCGATCCGCAGCGGCGGCTGGAGCGATGCCAGGGCGATGCACCGCGGTCATGGCCCAAATCTGCACCGCCGATCCAACGCAACCAAACGCACGAACCTTTACCAGCACGGAACATGGATCCCGTTGCGTTTCAGCTTCCCGCCGGATTGACCGGTTCAAAGGTGGCGCAATGCCCGCCCGGGCTTGGTCTCAAGATATGCGGACAGGGCGCCGATGTGCTAAGCCGTGCATGACCCATCTGCCGCTTCGAAGTATGGACCGCCATGTCACTCCTGGAGAGATTCCGCAGTTTCCTGTCCGAAGAGGAATGGGCCTTCGCGCCCCACGAAGTGCCGACGATTGCCGGGTCGCCGGGATCGCCCGCGCATCCGTTCGAACGGCGGATCGCCTATGCGCTGATCGGCATCCTCATCGGGCTGACCGGAGGGTTCGGCAATGCGCTGATCTCGGCCAATACCACCGCGCTTGGCGGCGCGCTTGGCCTCGATCCGGTGGAGATCGCGTGGTTGCCCACGGTCTATGTGATGACCAATGTCAGCATCAACCTGTTGCTGATCAAATTCCGTCAGCAATTCGGGCTCAGGCCCTTCGCGATCATTTTCCTCGCGCTGTATGTGATGTTTACCTTCGCGCATCTGCTAGTGCAGGATTTTGCCTCGGCGGTGCTGGTCCGCGCGGCGAGCGGCATGGCCGGTGCACCTCTGAGCAGCCTCGCGCTCTATTACCTGATGCAGGCTTTTCCGGCCGAATGGCGCCTGCGCGCGATTGTGGTCGGCATCGGCATCCCGCAATGCGCGACGCCGCTGGCGCGGTTGTTCTCGCCCGAACTGCTGGCGATGAGCCAGTGGCGCACGCTCTATCTGTTCGAACTGGGCCTGGCGACGATGAGCCTTGCGGCGGTGCTGGCCTTTCGCCTGCCGCCAACAGTGCGCGTCAAGACGTTCGAGCGGCTCGATTTCGTGACCTTCCCGCTTTTCGCCGGATCGATGGCGCTGTTCGCGGCGGTGCTCGGGCTGGGGCGGATCGTGTGGTGGACCGAAGCTGCGTGGACCGGCTGGGCGTTGCTGGCCGCGATCCCGATGCTGCTGGCGGCGCTGGCGATCGAGCAGGGGCGCGCCAATCCGCTGATTAACACGCGCTGGCTGGGCAGCGCCGATATTGTGCGGTTTACCGTGGTGACGGTGATGGCGCGGATCGTCCTGTCGGAACAGACCTATGGCGCGGTCGGGCTGCTGACGGTGCTGGGGCAGAACAATGACCAGCTGATCACCTTCTTCCTCATCATCTTTGCCGCAACAGTGGCCGGCGTGGTGGCGAGCGCGATCACCATCAATGTGGAGCGGCTGACCCATGCTGTGATGCTGGCGATCGGGCTGGTCGCGGTGGCGGCGCTGTTTGATTCGCATTCGAGCAGCCTGACCCGCGCACCCCAATTATACGTGACACAGGCGGCGATCGCGTTTTCCGCCGCGTTCTTTCTGGGCCCGGCGCTGTTGTTCGGGATGACGCGGGCGTTGAAGGCGGGGACGGGGCATATCATCACTTTCCTCGCGCTGTTCGGCATCGTCAATTCGCTGGGCGGGCTTGGCGGGGCGGCGCTGCTCAGCAGCTATCAGGTGGTGCGGGAGAAGGTGAACAGCGCCGCGATCGTCCAGGACATCGATCCCACCGACCCGCAGGTGCAGGCCCGGCTGGCATTGGGCGCGGCGGGAGTGACGCGGGTGGTGGGTGACCCGGCGCTACGTCAGGCGGAGGGCGGCGCGCTGCTGTCTCAGGTGGCGACGCGGGAGGCCAATGTGCTGGCTTATGATGATGTTTTTCGCCTTGTCGCGTTGCTCAGCGGGGCGACCTGCGCCTATCTGGCATTTCTTCTGATCCGCCGCCACCTGCGCGAGCGGCGCGAGGCTAGCTGATGACCGACGCCCAACCGACCGTTTCCGCCACGCCCGCGACCGATGCAAGGATCGCGGAAACTGCGCCCGCCGGATCGGGCTGGGCCCCGCCGAAACTGTCATCGCCGGCGGTGATTGGGATCGTGCTGCTGGCGCTGGCTGGGATGCTGGCGGTGCTGGCCGCGTGGCGGATCTGGCCGTTTACCAGCGCCAATGAAGCGACCGACAATGCCTATGTGCGCGGCCGGGTGACGGTGATCGCGCCGCAGGTGTCGGGCTACGTCACGCGGGTGCTGGTCCGCGATTTCGAGACGGTGTCGCCGGGACAGCCGCTGGTCGAGATCGATCAGCGCATCTATGCCCAGCGGGTCGATCAGGCGCAGGCCGCGCTGTCGGGCCAGCAGGCGACACTGGCCAACAATCGCCAGCAAGCCGCCAGCCGCGCCGCCACGCTGCAGGCGCAGGACGCCGCTATGCAGAACGCCGCCGCGCAATTGCTGCGCGCGCAGGCGGACATGGACCGGGTCGATGACCTGGTCACCGACGGCTCGGTGTCGCTGCGCGAGCGTGACCAAACCCTGGCCGCGCTGCGTCAGGCACAGGCCGGCGTGGCGCAGGCGCAGGCCGCGCGGGAGATCGCGCGACAGGACATGCGCACCGTCGAGGTCGGGCGCGGCGGGCAGCAGGCGGGGGTCTCCGGCGCGGAGGCAGCGATGCAGCTGGCCCGGATCGACCTTGCCAACACCATCATCCGCGCGCCCGAGGCGGGCCGGCTCAGCGAAGTGGGTGTGCGCGCCGGGCAATATGTCACCGCCGGGTCGCAACTGATGTTCCTGGTTCCCTCCGACGTGTGGGTGATCGCCAATTTCAAGGAAGCGCAGACCGCGCGGATCGCAGTGGGTCAGCCCGCCAGCTTTACCGTCGATGCGCTGGGCAATGCGCGGCTGACGGGCCGGATCGAGCGCATTGCGCCCGCCGCCGGTAGCGAGTTCGCGGTGCTGAAATCGGACAATTCCACCGGCAATTTCACCAAGGTGCCCGCGCGGATCGCGGTACGAATCCGCATCGATAGCGGGCAGCCGCTGGCCCAGCGCTTGCGCCCCGGCATGTCTGTGCAGGCGCGGGTCGACACCGCCAGCGGGGCGGCACCGCAGTGAGACGCCCAGCGCTCCCAATGCCGTTCCTGACGGCGTTGACGCCCGCTGGCCTGATGGTGCTAACGCTCGCCGGGTGCACTCTGCCCGGCACACGCATCGCCGCCCCGCCGTCGGCCGCCATCGTGCCGCCGCCCGTCTGGCGCACAGCGCTGCACCCCGGTGGCCCGGCGGCCGCCGGGTGGTGGCAGGCTTTCGGCGACCCCGCACTGAGCGAGCTGATCGAGCAGGCGCTGGCCGCCAACGTCGATGTCCAGATCGCGGCGTCGCGCGTCGAGGAGGCGCGCGCGGCGATGGCCCTGTCACGCGCGCAATTGTTGCCCGAAGTCGGCGGTGTGCTGCCGGGCGCGCGGGACCAGATGCTCAGCCCGTTTGGCGCGCCATACCAGCAATTCGACGCGGCACCGACCCTGACCGCGAGCTATGATCTCGACCTGTTCGGCCGCCTGCGCAACGCCAGCCGGGCCGCGCGCGCGCAAGTGCTGGCCAGTCAGGCCGCGCGGGACACGGTGCGGCTGGCGACCATTGCCAGCACCGCATCGGGCTATATCACGCTGCGCGCGCTCGATCAGCGGCTGGCGATTGCCCAGGCAACCCTTGCCTCCCGCGCAGATGCGCAACGGATCGCGCGGCGGCGGTTCGAGACCGGCTATTCCTCGCGGCTCGAATATCGGCAGGCGCAGGCCGAATATGAGGCCACCGCCCAGCTTGTCCCCGCCGCCGAACTGGCGATCAGCCGGCAGGAGGATGCGCTGTCGCTGCTGACCGGCCGTGCGCCAGGCCCGATCCGGCGGGGCCTGCCGCTGGGCCGCCTGATGGCGCCGGCGATTCCCGATGGCCTGCCCGCCGACATGCTGCGCCGCCGCCCCGATCTCTATCAGGCAGAGCAGGCCCTTGTGGCCGCCGACCGTTCGCTGGACAGCCAACGTGCGGCGATGCTGCCCGATGTGTCGCTGACCGGATCAGTCGGCGTGGTACTGTCGACGGCGCTGGCTGACCCGGTTGCGCTCTATTCGCTGGGGGCGAGCGTGCTGGCGCCGATCTTCGATGGCGGTCGGCTCAGGGCGAAGGAAAGTGCCGCCACCGCAAGGCGTGATCAGGCGGCGTTCGCCTATGCCCGCGCCGCGTTGGTGGCCTTCCGCGAGGTCGATGATGCGCTGGCCGGGGTGCGCCGTATCGAGCAGCAGGCCAATGACCTCGCGCTCCAGACCGACGCGGCGCGCGGGGCGTTGCAAAACGCGGCGAACCGCTATCGCGCGGGCTATTCCGCCTATCTCGAACAGCTCGATGCGCAGCGCAGCCTGCTGACCGCCGAACTGGCGCTGGTCCAGACGCGGACCGACCGGCTGACCAATTACGTCGCGCTGTATCAGGCGATGGGCGGGGGTTGGACCGCCGATGATGTCGCTGGCGTCGGTCGCTCGCACCGTCATTGACCCGGCGGGCGAGCCGGAGCGCAGCTGCGGTGCTGGCGATTGGCGTGCATGCCGAGGCTGGCGCTGGTTTAGATGGCCCATGCCCCGGCTCAGCCCGCAATCACCTCTATCGTGAGGATTTCGATGGCATCGGCCTTGCCGCCAAATTCGAGCATCTCCCCCGGCCCGGCGCCCATCATCGCGCGGCACAGCGGGGCGGAAAAGGCGAGGCGGGCCAGATGATCGAGTTTGGCGGCAGGGTCCGCCTCATCATCGCCAACAATAGCGATCTGACGCAGCTGGCCGTTCATCCGAAAGCCAACTTTGCAACCAAATGCGACGCAGGCGCCATCGGGCACCGGCATCGGCTGCGCCGTGGCCTGACGCGTGCGCCAGTATCGCAGATCGCGCCGGGCGGCGGCGACGGCGGCTTCCTCGGTCAATGCAGGCAGCGCCGCCTCCAGCGCCGCAACCCGCGCCCCGATCATCGCCAACCCGCGCATTGTCACCAAATTGGGCCCGGGCGGAATCGGCAATTCGAACTTGGGTTCGAGATGCTCATCGTCGCCCTCGCGGCGAAACGCGACGCTCATGCCTGTTGCTCCTCATCGGCGGTCCATTGCGACAGATCGGGATCGCCGCCCATCAGCGCAAGCCCATGCGCGATCGAGGTCAGCTCATCGCCGCCCGCGATATGCTCCGCCCCAAACCGCACCTCGAACATCCGCCGCACCGCCGGGATTAGCGACGAGCCGCCGGTCAGGAACACATGGTCGATAGCGCCTGCGTCGATCCCGGCGATGCCCAGCACATCGTCGACCGTCTGGGCGATGCGCGCCAGGTCGGGGGCGATCCAACGCTCGAAGGTATCGCGGCTGACCTCGGCCTCGATCCGCATATCGGGGCCCTCGAAGTGGAAGTGGCCTTGCGTATCATCCGATAGCGCGCGTTTCAGCTGGCCGACCGTGTCATACAGCGCATAGCCCAGCTCGTTCTCGATCACCGCGATCATGCGCCCGATCGCGGCGGGATCGGTGGCGCTGTGCCTGAGCCGCGCCAATTCCTCCAGCTTGCGCCGGCTGCGCAGCATGGCCAGCCGCGACCAGTCCCCGAAATCGGCGAAATGCCCCGGCGCAATCTCCAGCACCTTGTCGAACGAGCGATAGGTGCCGCCCTTGCCCAGCAGCGGCAGCACCAGATGGTCCATGATCCGGTAGTCGAAACGGTCCCCAGCAATCCCGATCCCACCCGAGGCCAGCGGCACACAGCGGCGCGCCGCGCCCGGATCGACGCGCACGATCGCAAAATCGCTGGTCCCGCCGCCGAAATCGGCCACCAGCAGCGTGGCCGGCTCGCTCAACCGCGAGGCAAAGCCATAGGCCGCGCCGAGCGGTTCATAGACGTAGTGCACCGGGCGGCCCAACACGGCGAACATCGCATCATACCGCGCCCGCGCCAGCGCCGGATCGGGCCGCGCCCCGACATAGCGCACCGGCCGCCCGACCACGATCCGCTCCGGCAGATCGCGCAAGCCCACGCCGCCATGCGCCAACAGGTGCCGTAAGAACACCTGCCCCAGATCCTCGAACTTCAGCCGCTTCTCAAACAGATTGGCCACATCGAACGCCGGATTGGCCGCCACCGATTTGAACGATTGCAGAAACCGGCTGCCTCCCGGACAATCGAGGAACTCGGCAATCGCCCAGGGCCCCGCCGCATGTGACAGGCTGCCCCGCAGGCCATCGTCCTGCCAGAAACACAGCGCCGAGCGGAACACCGCAGCCGTACCATGCGGCGCGGCGAATTCGACCAGCGCCGTTCGCCCATCGGCATCGGCGCGCGCGATCACCGAATTCGTGGTGCCGAAATCGATCCCGATCGCGCCGGTGGCGGTGCTGCTGGGCATGGCGGGGTCCTTCGGGTGGACGATATTCGGCTGGCGCCTATGACAGTGTGGTCGGCGTCCTGCAACCGCCATGCTACCGGGGATCGTGCGGTGGCGGGTGCGCGTTGGATCGGCCGTATCCTAGTGGTTCGTTTCCGACATTTGCATCCCTTTCGGCAAGGGCAGAGGCAAATGTCGCAAAAACATAAGAACCACTAGATATTATATTGTTTCTAGTGGATTTTATGATTTTGACATTCGAAAGCACCCTTTGCCGCAAGCGGAACTCGAATGTCAAAATCAATCCACTAGCGCTTGCGCAAAACTGACGCCGAACCGCCAAATTGGCTTCACATCCAGCTGCTAAGGAACCCGCAGGGGGTTTCGCATGATGTTGAAGGTTCGCGAGGCGGTCGAATCCGCGCTGGCGCACGCGCGATGTCTTGCCGCGCGACGCGCTGCCGCGCTGGATCGCCGATCTGGCGCGCGACGGCTTCGACTTACGCTGCGAGCGATGGCATCGCGGCTATGCGATGCGGGTTGTGTTGACGCGTTCAGCTGGCGGGTGACACCACCAGCACGTTAAAACTGCCGGGGATCGCCGTGCCGCGCCGGGCGCCGGGCGCCGGTGACTCGAAGCGGGCAGTCGGCAGGTAGATCCGGCCATCGCGCGGATCGATGGCGCCGGTTCGGGCACCGATCTGGGTGGGAATGGTCGCCGCGACGGTGATGTGCCCGCGATCGACAAGGGACAGCGCGACCAGCGTACCACTGCCACCGCAGGGAATGAACGCAAGCCCGCGCGCCGCATCGACCAGCACCGCATCGGGGCCGCGCCCGATCGACAACAGCGCAACCTTGCCATGGGCAGGATCGCTGATGGCCGCCACGCCATTCGCACAGGCCGAGATCAGCCGGCCTTTGGCCATGCCGAGGCCCGTCGGCCCGATGCACCCGGTCAGCGGATAGCGCGCGACAACCGAGGCGGTTTTGAGGTCGACATGGGCAATCGCATTGGCATCTTCGAGGTTGATAAAGATGCCGCCCTTGCCATCCACCACCGCGAATTCAAGCCCGCCACCGACCGCTACCTTGCCGACCAGCCGGCGCGACACCGGATCGATCAGCGCGACCGTACCGTCGCCGCCGTTCATCACCGCGATCCGGCCACTAACCGCGTCGAACAGGGCGGCATCGGGCTTGGTGCCGGTGGCCACTTCGCCCAGAACCTTGCCATCGGACGCGGCGATAAAGCGGCCGAGCCCGGTCTCACCATCGGTTTCGAACAGGGTCTTGCCCCCGTCCAGCACCACCACCGCATGGCTGCGATGCGCTTCGACCAGCCGGTCTGTGACGATGCGGGTGGCAAGGTCGATCACGGTCACCGCATTCGACCGGGCGATATACAGCTTGCCGGCCCCCGCATCGATGCTGGCATAATCCCAGCCGCCATCGGCAGCGGGGATCCTGTCAGTCAGCCGATATGTCGCTGCGCGGGGCGAGGCATCTGCCGTGCACGGCACCGCCGCACAAACGGCGAGAGCCGCAATTCCTGTCCATCTGGCGAACATCATCACATTCCCTTCACACCGGCGGTTGATTGTCCAGATTGGGCATCGTAGCGACGAAGGCGCACGGCGACAATGTCCCCGGCGGCTAAATGCGGGTCGATTACTCGCCGGCTGCCGGCAACGCCGGAAAGGCATCCCGGCGCGGTGGAATCGATCACCTTGCGAGCAACGCCAATGCAACGGTCAGCGACGTCACGAAGCTGACCAAAGTTGCCACGACAACCGGTATCGTCGACTTCCAGCCGATCTGGAGCAGCAGATCCATCCGCGAGCGCATGGCGGTGGCGGTCACCGCCAGCAGGAGCAAGGCCTTCGATCCGGTAAGCGCCATCGTGCCAATCGCAACCGGGATGGCGACGATGCTGTTCAGCGCCACCGCCGCCAGAAACGCGACGATGAACCATGGCAAGGCCAGCCTGCGCCACACCGACTGCCCTTTGGCATCCTGCGACGGGCCAATAATGAGGCTGGTGATCGCGACCACCGGCGCCAGCAACGCGACGCGCGACAGTTTGACGATCGTCGCATAGCTGCCTGCGGCATCCGAGAACGCATAGCCGCCGCCGATCGCCTGCGCGACATCATGGATCGATGCCCCGATCAGGAAGCCGGCCTGCCGATTGCTCAGCGCAAGCTCGCCTGCGAGAACCGGGTATATCGACATGGCCATCGCGCTCGCCAGCGATACCCCCACCAGCGTCAGCGCGAATTGCGCCTGACCAAGCCGATCCTTTCCGATGATGCCGTAAAGCGCCAGCGCCGCGCTGGCCCCGCAGATTGCGGTCGCCCCGCCCGCCAATATGCCGGCATAGCGCGATTGCCCGCCCAGCCGCGCGCCCACCATCCCGCCCAGGAAGGTAAGCCCCATCACCGCCAGCAAGCCGGCAAACGGCACAGGGCCCAGCCGCCCGATCTGCATCGCCGTGACCTGCAGGCCGAGCAGGACGATGCCGATCCGCAGGCAGAAGCGCGAGGCAAAATCGAGCCCCCAATGCGTGCGCGGGTCGCGCCCGATGAAATTGAGCGAGAGCCCGACGAGCAGACCCAGCAGGATGATGGGAAACCCGTAATGTTCGGAAAGCCACGCCGCCGCCGCAGAGCCGACCAGACACATCGCCAGCCCGGGGAACGGTGATGGCTTGATCGCATCGCCCGGCCCTGCGGCGGCCTGCGTATACTGCAATTCGCCGAACAGGTCGCCGCCCTGTGGCACGGCCGCCCAGTCTATCTCGCGCATTTACAGCCCCTTTTATCGAACCATGTCTTTCGGTGTCATATCGCGCTTTCCTTATGCGGTCGAACGGCTAGTTTGCAATCCCAGAGCGCCCCCAGCCGGCGCCGCAGCCGGGGAGAGTGTCATGCAGCAGACGACCATGGGTGACCGACCCGATGGCGCGGGGCAATCGCCCGGCAACACGGCAATTGGCCTGCTGGTTGCGCTGTTATTTGTCGGGAACGCGCTCAATTACGTCGACCGGCAAGTGCTGGCGCTACTCAAGCCGACGCTTGAGGCGCAGTTTCACTGGACCGACGCGCAATACGCTCACCTTGGTTCGTCATTCCAGATGGCGGCGGCGGGCGCGCTGCTGTTCGTGGGCTGGTTCGTTGATCGGCTGGGAGTGCGCATCGCTTATGCGGTTGCGGTGACGATCTGGAGCGCGGCCGGCATTGCCCATGCGCTGGCGCAGAGCGTGCAGCAGTTCGTTGCGGCGCGGATCGTGCTGGCGGCAGGCGAATCGGTCAGCACCCCGGCGGGGCTCAAGGCGGCGTCGATCTATATGCCGCCGCGCCAGCGCAACATTGCCATCGGGCTGGTCAACGCGGCCCCCAATATCGGCGCGATCATCACCCCGGTGCTGATCCCGCCCTTCGCGCTGGCATTCGGGTGGCAGGCGGCGTTTTTTGTGACCGGCTCGCTCGGCTTCGTGTGGCTGATCGCATGGATTGCGGGGACGCGGCGGCTGAAACCGCAGGGCAACCTGCCCGAACGCACCCCGGTCAAGTGGGGCGTGCTGCTGTCCGACCGGCGGACATGGGCGGTGATCGGGGTCAAGGCGCTGACCGATTGCGTGTGGTGGTTCGTGTTGTTCTGGATGCCCGATTATTTCAACCGGCAATATGGCATGGGGCAGGCGCGGCTGGGCTGGCCGATTGCGATCATCTTCACGCTGGCGGCGCTGGGCGCGGTGACTTCGGGCGCGATGTTTCCACTGCTCCGCGCACGGGGCCTCGACATGAATCGCGCCCGCAAGATCTCCATGTTGTTCTATGCGTTGGCCGTGCTGGCGATGCCGCTTGCGCTTGGGGTGCATAATCCATGGGTTGCGGCGGTGCTGATCGGGCTGGGCCTGTTCGCGCATCAGGGCTTTTCGACCAACGTCTTCGCCATGACCACCGATATCGTGCCCGCCATCCGCGTTGCCAGCGTGATCGCGCTGGGCGCGGTAGCGGGCAATCTGTCCGGCACCGGGATCATCGAGTTTGCGGGCTGGTCGCTTGATCACGGACACGGCTACGCGCCAATGTTCCTGATCTGCGGCGGCGCCTATCTCGCCGCGCTGGCGTTCCTTCAGGTGATCCTGCCCAGGCTGCGGATGGCTGACCCGGAGCCGGGTTGACCCTGGTGCGAATAGCCCCCGGCAAGCGGGAGCCGCAGCGGACTGGGCGCTTAACCACCCAGCCCGCCGCGGCCGCTTCAGAAGGTCATCCGGCCGGTGATCCCGAAATAGCGCTGGGCATCGCGCGGGATCTGGTAGCGATAGCTTCCGCCCGGCCCGCCGTTGGTGATCGCGGCGGCATAGGCCTGGTTGAACAGATTGCGCACTTGCGCCGTTACCCGGAACCTGTTCCCGGGGTCGCCAACGCCGAGCGACAGATTGACCAGGCCATAGGCGGGGATCGTGCCGAACTGACGCTGGATCGGATCGGCAGCGAACAGCGACAGCTGGCTCGACTGAAAATTGCCCTGCGCGCCCATAAACACATCGAGCGCGCCGCCGGTGCGCCAGCGGTAATCCGCCGAAACCGAGCCCTTCCACTTGGGCGCAAAGCCCAGCGGGGTGCCAGCCGGAATGATGGCAGTAGCCGCCGCGCCGGGAGGCGAGAGGAACATGTCGACATGCGCGTCAGTGTAGGCGACGCCGCCGGTGATTGCCAGATCATTGACCGGGCGGAGGTTGAAATCGGCCTCGATTCCCCGCGTCGAAACATTGCCCGCATTGGTGAAGCGTGTCACCACCACCCCGGCCACCAGATCGGGATTGTTGGCCTGGAAATTGTGGTATTTGGCATAGAAGCCCGCCAGATTCAGCGTCATCTTGCCATCGAGCAGCGTGGTTTTGAGCCCGACCTCATAGGCGTTGGAGGTTTCGGGCGCGATGACGTTGGTGCCTGTCGCGGTCAGATTGTAGAACACGTTATACGCCGGGCCCTTATAGCCGCGCGTATAGCTGGCATAGCCCATCACATCGTGGCTGAAATCGAATTGGAGCGCCGCCTTGCCCGACAGGTTGTCGCTGGTGGTGCCGGTGCGAAACGGCACGCCGTTAGAGGATGCGACAGCTGCCGTGGCGGCCGCCGTCGGTGAGCTTCCGGCGGCGACCAGCGCGGTGTAGGCATTGAACACGCCCTGATCGAAATTGGGCTGGATCCCCGGGCCGGTCAGCGGGCTGACCCGGCTGTGGAACACGTCGAGCTGATCGTGGCTATAGCGCAAGCCGCCGATCGCGCGGAACGCCTTGGTCAGGTGTGCCGTCGCCTGACCGAACACCGCGACATTCTTGAAGGTGGAGCCGAAGTCTGCGGTGCCGGTCGGGAAGGTCGACGGGTTGGCATTGGCGCTACCGCATGGGATCAGCACGCCCGCCGGTGCGCCCGGTGCGGCGGTGCAGACAATGTCGCTGCGCGTAAACACCCGCTCCGAAAAGGCGTTCGAATAAAATCCGCCGAGGACGTAGGACACGAACTGGTTGGCAGGTGAGGTCAACCGCAATTCCTGCGTGAACGTATGCGTCTTTTGCGGGCCATTGTCATGGAGCTGCTGGAACCCCACATACGCCTGATCGAGCCAGTCACCGTCGCGAATCTCGGTGTTGTTCCAGTTGCGATAGGAGGTGATGCTGGTCACCGTCTGCGAACCCACCCCAACGTCGGCCTGCAGCGAAAAGCCATAGCCTCGCTCCTTGGTCGCAGTGATCAGGTTCTGGTTGATGGTGCGGGTGCTGGCACCCTGCGGCGTGGGCAGCACATTGAACGCCAGGCTGGTCGAGGCCACGCCGGCAGCGGTAAGCGGGCCAGTCGCGATCACCTCGGCGCAGCAGGTGTCGTCGTTCTTGTGATAATCGGCGGTGAAGTAGAGCTTCAAGTCATTCGTCGGATCGTACAGCAGCTGCAGCCGGCCGCCGTAATGCTTGTAACCATTGACGTATTTGCCCACCGCGACATTGTAGATATTGCCATCGTAATGCCCGTAGAACCCGGTCACTCGCGCCGCGAGATCGGGCGCAAGCGGCACATTGACCGAAGCCTTCGCGCGGAATTCATTGTGATCGAAATAGCTCGCCTCGACCGTGCCGCCCAGCGTGTGCTTGGGCTGCTGCGTGGTGATATTGATCACGCCCGCGCTGGCGTTCTTGCCGAACAGCGTGCCCTGCGGCCCGCGCAGCACTTCAAGCTGCGCGATGTCGATCAGGTCGCTGAAGGCTTCGCCCGAGCGGGCGTAGACCACGCCGTCAACCACAGTCGACACCGAGGGTTCGCCGGCGATCGAGAAACTGGCCGTGCCCACGCCGCGCAGGAAGATGGTCTGGTTGAGGGTGGTGCCCGACTTGAGGAAATTGAGTGACGGCACCAGCTGCGCCGCGCTCTCGATGCTGGGCCGCGCCGCCGCGGCAAGCGCCGAGCCGGTGATTACCGAGATGGCAACCGGCACCGATTGAACGTTTTCCGACCGCTTCTGTGCGGTGACGATAATTTCCGTCGGTTGGCTGGCCGCCGGATCGGTGCCGGCAGCGGCGGGGGGCGGAGCGGCTTGCGCCCAGGCAGGCGCGGCGGCCGACGAGGCCACGATCACGGCGAGCGCGACAGTGCAATGCAGATGCTTTTTCATGTCCTGTTTCTCCCTTGGCGCTGCAGCGGGTCTTGATGCCCGGCTCAGCCAGCCTTGCGGTCATCGAGCCGCGCAACATCCTTGATTTGCTGTTCGCGCGCCGATATGTCAAGCGGTGTCATGTTTGAAACGACTGTCGGCCACAAAATGTCGTCAGCACGGGGATTGGGGGCGAAAATCAGCCTGCGAGCGTCCATCATTCCAGTTGACGGCGGGTTCGACCTGCATTTCGGTGGCCACACGGTGCTCCGGCACCGCCCGTCGTGTCCTGCGGTGGCCATAGCACGCGGCTGCCCCACCATAGCGATGCAACGCGGCAATTTCCGTATCGAGGATTCGCCTGCCGACCGGGCGGAACTTGACGAGGCTGTGGCCGATGGCGACCGCATCTTGCTCGGCACAGGCGGCCGGGCGCGCGCGGTGCTGACGCTTTCGGATTCGGCCATAGTGATCGATTCGCTCGACCCGGCGTTCGACCGCATCCACCTTCGCATGCATGCCGAAGCGAACGAAACCGTGTGGGGCGGCGGCGAGCAGATGAGCTATCTTGCCCTGAACGGTCGCCGCTTCCCGATGTGGACCAGCGAGCCGGGCGTGGGGCGCGACAAAGCGACCGAACTCACCCGGCTGATGGATGCGGGCGGAATGGCCGGCGGCGATTACTGGAATACCAATTACCCTCAACCCACCTTCCTCACCTCGCGCTGGATTGCCGTCCATCTTGACGCAACCTGTTACAGCGTGCTCGATTTTACGGACCCCGCGCATCACGCCTGCGAGGTCTGGAGCCCTCGCACGCGGTTCGAACTGTTTGCAGCGGACGGCCCGCTGGCGTTGGTCACCGCGCTGTCGGACCGCTTCGGCCGCCAGCCGGCGCTGCCCGACTGGGCCATCGGCGGGGCCATTGTCGGCCTCAAGCAAGGCATGGCCAGCTTCGAGCGGTTGGAACACTTCATTGCGGCGGGGGTCGTGGTCGCCGGGTTATGGTGCGAAGATTGGGCCGGCATTCGGGAGACCAGCTTTGGGCGCAGGCTGTTCTGGGACTGGCATCGCAGCGAGGCGCGCTATCCGGCGCTGACGGCGCATATAGCCGCGCTGCGGGCACGCGGTATACGCTTTCTGGCCTATGTGAACCCTTATCTTGCGGTGGATGGCACGCTGTACGAGGAAGCCCGTGCGGCGGGATATCTCGCGCTGGAACGTGGCAGCGACGAGGCTTATCGAGTCGATTTTGGCGAATTCGATGCCGGCGTGGTTGATTTCACCAGCCCTGCCGCCGCGCAATGGTTTGCCGAAAGGGTCATCGCGCGCGAATTGCTCGACATCGGGATCGATGGCTGGATGGCCGATTTCGGCGAATACCTGCCCACCGATTTGCGCCTCGCCGATGGTTCGGACCCGATGGAGGCGCATAATCGCTGGCCAGTGCTATGGGCGGAGGTCAATGCCAGGGCGGTGGCGTCGCGCGGCAAAGCCGGTGAAGCGCTGTTCTTCATGCGCGCCGGATTCTCGGGCGTGCAGGCCCATTGCCCGCTGCTGTGGGCGGGTGACCAATCGGTCGATTTCACGCGGCATGACGGTATCGGTACGGTTATCACCGCAGCGCTGTCGGCGGGGCTGGTCGGCAATGCCTACAGCCATTCGGACTGCGGCGGCTACACGTCGATCCACAGCAATGTCCGCAGCGCGGAACTGCTGCAGCGCTGGTGCGAATTGGCGGCCTTCGCGCCGGTTATGCGCAGCCATGAAGGCAACCGGCCCGACGACAATCTGCAATATGATTCCTCCCCCGAACTGCTGGCATGCTTTGCGCGCTGGAGCCGGGTTCATGCTGCGCTGGCGCCCTATGTCCGCCATCTGTGCGACGAAGCGCGACACAGCGGCTGGCCCGCCCAGCGCCCGTTGTTCCTGCACTATCCGGACGACCCGGCGCTGTTTGCGGTGCAGGATCAGTTTCTCTATGGAGCGGATTTGCTGGTGGCCCCGGTAATCGCGCAGGGCGCCACTGCCCGCGAAATCATCCTGCCCGGACCATCACCATGGCGCGCGCTGTGGAGCGGGGAGGACTGGGCACCAGGCGCGCACCGGGTGGACGCTCCCATCGGCAAACCGCCGGTATTCTACCGCCCGGAAAGCCGCTATGCCGGGCTGTTCGCATCGCTGGCAGGAGCGCTGGAAGCATGAGCACACGCTCCAACATCCGCGATGTCGCGGCGCGCGCCGGGGTTGCGGTCAAAACCGTCAGCCGGGTGCTGAATGACCATGCCTATGTCAGCGCGGAGACGCGGCGACGGGTCGAAGCCGCAATCCAGGCGCTCGATTTCAAGCCCAGCATCGCCGCCCGCATCCTGTCGGGTTCCAAGTCCAACCAGATCGCGCTGATCTACGACAATCACAGCCCCTATTACATGCACCAGATCCAGACCGGCTGCTGGGCTCGCTGTCAGGAGGAGGGCATCCGCCTGCTGGCGCAACCGGTCGATGTCGCCGATCCGCTGGTGGGTGACCAGATTCGCGGGCTGGTGTCCGAAACCCATGTCGACGGGATCATCCTGTCCTCGCCGGTCACCGATTGCGATCCGGTGCTGCGCGCGCTGGAGGCGATGGACGTGCCATTCGTGCGCATATCGCCCGGCACCAACCACGCATTGACCAGTTCGGTGTTCATGGACGACGTACAGGCGGCCGATGACATGACGACACATCTGATCAACCTTGGCCACCGCCGGATCGGCTTTATCAAGGGTCACCACAACCATATGGCTTCGGACGACCGCCTGTTCGGCTATCGCCGGGCGCTGGATCGCGCGGGCATCGCGTATGAGCCGCAACTGGTCGCCGACGGTGAATTCGATTTCGACAGCGGAGTGCGCGCCGCCTGCCACTTCTTCGACCTGCCCGACCCGCCCAGCGCGATCTTCGCGGCAAATGACGATATGGCCGCAGGGGTGCTGGCGTCGGCGCATGATCGGGGCATCGATTTGCCGGGCGCGCTGTCGGTTGCCGGATTCGATGACACCACGCTGGCACGCACGGTGTGGCCGCCGTTGACCACAATACGCCAGCCAATGTTCGACCTGGCGCACACTGCCGCCGATATCCTCATCGCCGGGGGTGATATTTCGCACCGGCGGCTGCCGCATACTCTCATCGAGCGCGCCTCGGTTGCGCCGCGCCTTAGGACACCAGTATGAGCCTTTTGCCCGCCGTGCCCGCATTCCGAACGCTTGGTGAAGGCGGGCCAGCCATTTCGCCGATTGCCTGGGGGATGTGGCGGCTGGCCGACGGCGGGCGCAGCGTGGCCGAGGCGGCCGGGCTGGTCCACACCGCGCTCGATGCCGGGATCACGCTGCTGGACACCGCCGACATCTATGGATTCGACGGCACGGCGGGGTTCGGCAGCGCCGAAGCGCTGTTGGGTGAGGTGTTGTTCGCGGAACCAGGCCTGCGCGCGCGCATGGTGCTGGCGACCAAGGGCGGGATTCGGCCGCCACTGCCCTATGACCAAAGCCCTGAATACCTTGCCGAAGCCATCGACGCCTCGCTTCGCCGGCTGCGGGTTGAGCGTATCGACCTGTGGCAGATCCACCGGCCCGATATCCTCGCCCATCCGCAGGAGACCGCGCTTGCGCTCGACCGGGCCATCGCGGCGGGCAAGGTTGGCACGCTCGGCGTCTCCAATTGCACCACCGGCCAGACCGCGGCGCTCCAGAGGTTTCTCGATCACAAGCTCGTCGCGACCCAGCCCGAGATCAGCCCGCTCCGCATCGATTGTATCGAAAACGGCGAGCTCGATCAGGCGATGACGCTTGGGCTGGTCCCGCTGGCGTGGTCGCCGCTGGGGGGCGGGCGGCTTGCCGCGCCCGAAACGGTGCGGGAGAAGGCCGTGGCGGCAGCGCTCGACGCGGTGGCACGCGCGCAAGGGCTGTCGCGCACGATTGCCGCTTACAGCTGGCTGATGGCGCATCCGGCCGGGATAGTGCCCATCGTCGGCTCACAGCAGGTCGCGCGTATCGCCGAAGCGGCGCAGGCCGCGCTGGTGCGCTGGACCCGTCAGGATTGGTACGCGGTGCTGATAGCGGCGCGCGGTGTGCCCCTGCCCTGACTATCGACGCCTGCGACATAACAGCCTGGGAGCATAGGATATGACCGAGCAACAATGTGAAATCGCCTGGTTTTCGGCCCTGTGTGACGATGATTATGAATTTCTCGGAGTCCCCGACCCCAGGTTGCAGGCGAGCTGGGAGCATTGCCGTAACATCGTGCTTGCCGCAGAAACGGGCGGGTTTGACAATATCCTGCTGCCATCGGGCTATCAGCTTGGGCTCGACACCACGGTGTTCGCGGCGGCGATGGCGCCGATGCTGTCGCGGCTCAAGCTCTTGTGGGCGACGCGTATTGGTGAGGACTGGCCGCCGCAACTGGCGCGCCGGATCGCCACGCTCGACCGCATTCTGGGCCCCGATGCTTCGGGCACAGCAGGGCGGCTCAACATCAACGTGATCTCGTCGGACATGCCGGGCGACACGCTTGCCAGCGCGCCGCGTTATGCGCGCGCCACCGAGGTCATGAAAATTCTGCGCACGCTGCTCGACGGCAAACCGCTAGACCACGATGGCGCCCATTACCAGCTCAAGCTCGATCCGCCGCGGCTCACCACATTGTCGGGCAAATGCCCGCCGTTCTACTTCGGCGGCCTGAGCCCCGATGCACGGCAATGCGCCGCCGAATGTGCCGACGTATATCTGATGTGGCCAGATACGATGGACAAGGTCCGCGAGATGATCGCCGACATGACCGCGCGCGCAGCGACCTTCGGGCGCACGCTCAGATTCGGCTATCGCGCACATGTGATCGTGCGCGAGACCGAGGATGAGGCGCGCCTTTATGCCGACCGGTTGCTGTCCAAGCTCGACGACGATGTCGGCCGCGCGATCCGCGACAAATCGCTCGATGCCAAAAATGCCGGGGTCCAGCGGCAAGCCGAACTGCGCAGTGCGGCGGGCGGCGACGGCTTTGTGGAGGATAATCTGTGGACCGGGATCGGGCGCGCACGTTCCGGCTGCGGCGCAGCGATCGTCGGTGATCCTGACCAGGTTCTGGCCAAGATTCGCGCCTATCAGGCTGAGGGGATCGAGGCGTTCATCTTCTCGGGCTATCCGCACGCCGCCGAGGCCGACCTGTTTTCACGCCATGTACTGCCCCATATCGCGCACCGCTCGCTCAGTTTCTGAGGTCGCCCCAATATGCGCCTGGCTGGGTGCGTAGCTGACCGAAGCCTCGACAATCGCAGGACCGGCTGCGCATAATCGGTCGGTTACAAAGGCGTGTGAGAGGCAAAGCGTTGTCAGACTCGTCGCCGCGCGATGTGCCCGTGGGCATGCGTTTCATTTTGCGATAGGCTGCGGCAGGCGCTGTGGAGATGGCTTTATGTACGATCGGATGCGGGTGGCGATCGCATGAAAGTGACCTTTCGCCAGCTCCGCGTGTTCGATACCGTGGCAATGCTGGGCAGCGTCACCAAGGCGGCGGACCGGCTGGGCATGAGCCAGAGCGCGGCGAGCAGCGCGCTCGCCGACCTTCAGATCATCTTGCGGCGACCGCTGTTTGTCCATGCCAAGGGCCGCCCGCTCCAGATTACCGACGAAGGCATGCGCCTGCGCCCGATCATCCGGTCGCTGCTGACCGAGATCGACGAGATCGAGCACAACACCGGCAACGCGCCGCTCGCCGGGCGGCTGGTCATCGGCGCCACCGCGACGATCGCCGAAACGGTGCTCCCCCGGCTGTGCGTCGAATTTATGCAGCTTCACCCCGAAGTGCAGATCTATGTCCAGGCCGAGACGGTCGGCGGTCTGTTCGAACGCCTCCAACGCTTTGAACTCGAAACCGCGCTGATCGAGATATTTCCCAGCGTCGAGGGCATTGAACTGACCCGCTGGCGGACCGATGAGCTGGTACTGGTGGTGGCGGCGGATCATCCCTTGGCGAACCGCGGCGGGCTCACGATCAGGGACCTCGCCGGGCATAGCTGGTGCACGCGGGAGGCGAATTCTTCGACGACCTCGCGGCTGCGGTATGTGTTGCACAAAAAGATCGGGCAGTTCCCGGTGGCGTTCGAATCCACCAGCAACTGGGCGGTGCGTCATGCGGTTATCGCTGGCGGCGGTATCGGCTGTCTGTCCAAGGCCTTGGTGCAATATGATCTCGACAATCAGCGGTTGTGCCGGCTCGACGTTGCGGATTTCGGCTTTACCCGCGCGCTAAGCCTGGCCCGGCCGCGCGGAATAGCCCGCAGCCGGCTGGCAGTAGCATTCGATGAATTTCTGCTCGATCGCGGCGACGCGGGTGATCAATGACCCATCGTTTTTTTCGATAGCTTATATTACCAGATGCGGTGTTTTCCCAATGTGGTGCCCGGCGTAGCGCCAATCCAGACGGGCCCTGCGATAAGGCCCGAACGGACTCTTTGATCCTGGGAGAGATGTGATGAGTGTTGCCGAAATGGTCGCCCCGAATCGCAGTGCAAAAAGCGCGCTGAAAATCATCGATGCCGACACTCACTGGACCGAGCCGCATGACTTGTGGGTGCAGCGCGCTCCGGCCTCCCTGCGCGACCGGGTGCCGCAGGTGAAGCTGCACGACGGGCAGATGAGCTGGGTCATCGACGGCAATCAGTCGATCGGCACCGGCGCGCACCCGAACAGCGCCATTCTGAAGACCGGCGGCAAGGTCCGCGATCTCGACAAGTTCCTGAAACTGAAATTCGACGATGTCCATATCGGCTCGTCGTCGGTGAAGGAGCGGCTGGCAGTGATGGACGAGATGGGCATCTATGCGCAGATCGTTTACCCCAACATCCTCGGCTTTGGCGGACAGGCGTCGGCGCGGGTCGATCCGGCGCTACGGCTGGCCTGCGTGCAGATTTACAATGATGCAGCGGCCGAATTGCAGGAAAGCTCGGGCGGGCGTCTGTTCCCGATGGCGCTGCTGCCGTGGTGGGACGTGCGGGAGGCGGTGCGCGAAACCCTGCGCTGCGCCGCGATGGGCCTGCGCGGCATCAACATCAACAGCGATCCGCATACCACTAGGGACGAAGCCGGCAGCTTCATCCCCGATCTGGGCACAGAGCACTGGTTCCCGCTATGGGAGGTCTGTCAGGACCATAACATTCCGATCAACTTTCACATCGGCGCGTCCGAAACCGCGATCGACTGGATGGGGCAGCAGGGCTGGCCATCGCTGCCGCGCGATCTGCGTTCGGGGATCAGCGGTGCGATGATCTTTTTCAACAACGGCAAGGTCGTCTCGAACATCATCTACAGCGGCATTCTCGACCGCTTCCCAGGGCTCAAATTCGTGTCGGTGGAAAGCGGCATCGGCTGGGTGCCATTCCTGATGCAGGCGCTGGATTATCAGCGCTATGAGATTGCCGAGACCAAGAAGTTCCACAAGCTGCCGTCGGAATATTTCCAGAGTAATTTCTATGCCTGCTTCTGGTTCGAGCAGGGCAAGGATGCTGCCGACATGTGTCGCCGCGTCGGTATCGACAATGTGCTGTTCGAGACCGACTTTCCGCACCCGACCAGCCTGTATCCGTTCGACGATCTCGAAGGGCGGCTGGGCGACCTGAACGCCGGGGAGCGTGCCAAAGTGCTGAGTCTGAATTCGGCCAAGCTTTATAACATCGCCTTGTGATAGGTCGCAGGGCCGCAGTTCAGCAGCTCCATGCCGATGGCGAAGAGGTCGTCAGCATCATCGGCAATTGACGCGGCCGGAGTCGAGGCAAAAGCCCGCCGGGGACCTCAATCCGCGACAGGCTCGCGGCGGGCAGCATCGAGCACCGCCTCATGCTTCTTCCTGACCGCATCGGCGAGAAGCTTATCGGGTTTTGAACGGCCATGCTTCGCCCGGTTCGCGTCCGCCAGGCTTTCGCCATCCGCGCGCATTTTGGCTTTTCGCGCCTGTCGCAGGTTGATGATATCGCCCATGCTACACCCGCCTCATGCCGATACGTTACCGCCCGCCAGAAAATCCATCTTGCCGATCAACACCCCCTTCATGCGCAGCAGCGCATAGGCCATCGTCATGTGAAAAAAGAAATTGGGCAGCGCGAAATCGGTGACATAACTTGTGCCTGTAAAATGCATTTCGGTGCTCGGCAGCTTCAGGATGACCTCGGCGGCCTCACGATTGTCAAAGCCCGAGGGGTCGACACCCTCAAGATAAGCGATGGTCCTTGCGATCCGCTCGCGCAGCTCGGCAATCGTAGCCTCCTCGTCGGCCATGGGCGCCGGCGCCGCCTGCCCCACGCGCACCGCCGCGAAACGCGCTGTATCGGACGCAATCTGGACCTGCCTGGCAAGCGGCAGCATGTCATCGATCAGCCGCGCCCCGACCAGCGCATGCTCATCCACGCCGCTGACCGCAGCCTTGGCGAGAATATGATCGAGATTCTTGAACGCCCGGGTGAAGACGGGGATCGTGACGCCATAAAGACCGGGCATGAAGCTATCCTGAGAATGATACGGCGGGAACACCCTGCCGCTGCCCGATAGTTGGTGACATGCCCGGCGCGATACAAGCGGCCTCGGTTTTTGGCCTGTCGGATCACCCCATGCGCGGCGTCGATCAGGCAGGGGCCGTCGTTGCCTCGGCCTGACGGCGGCACCCCGCCGTTGCCGGCCCCGCCCGATGCTTACCCTGTCCAGACCTGGTCGAGCGCAATCGCGAAATTCTGCCTATCGGTCATCGAACCGACGTTGACCCGCGAAACCGTTGCCCAGATCGGCCACGACGGTCGCTCTCCCACGCTCTGGGCACGGAACGCGGCCTGCATTGCGCTGACAGGCGCGGTTTTCCAGTCGACCATAAACATGTTCGCATGGGTGGGCAGCAGGGTCGACCCCGCGCTTTGACGCTGCGATCGTTGAGGTATAAATCAGCGCCTTGAGCTGCCGTCGCGGCGGCGCGCCAAAGACAACGCAGGATTTATCCGTTCCTGACCGAAACCGGAGAGGAACTTTACGCTCAATTTGTCGAAATTTCTCTTGAAGCGGATACGGTTCTTGCCGCAGCGCTACATCAGATCATGGCCCGTTCTAGTGGTTCGTTCCCGACCTCCGCCGCAATCGCCGCCGCGCCCCGGCCTTCGGCGTGCAGCGTCATCACGCGCCCGCTCTTGTGCCGGGCGGTCGGCGCGCGGCCCCGGTATTTGCCCTCGGCCCGCGCCCGCGCCACACCGACCCGCTGGCGCTCCAGCATCGCCACGATGCCCAGCAGGTCCGCCGTGGACCGCGCCAGGCGATCAAGCCGCGTCACCACCAGCGTGTCGCCCTCGCGCACGAAGTCCAGCGCCGCGTCAAGCTGGCCGCGCTGACCAACCGACGACGCCTGCTCCCGGAACACCTTGCTGCACCGCGTTGCAGCGAGCGCTGCCTCCTGCGCCTCCAGACCCGCCACCTGGTCCACCGTGCTCGTCCGCGCGTAGCCTATAAACATCTGTTATCCCTCGATTATCTACACGAAAGACCATGCCATACCATCACGCTAAGTCACGGACTTTGTTCCACTTTCTTCGTCAACAATGAGACGGCGAGACGCCCATGCGCTGCCACCGTCCCGCATAACCCATGACCCTGCGAGCCAGTGTCGCGCTCAGCCCGCAACCGAGTTCCGTAAGACGCCCTCACCGGGGCAGCACCACACGCGCATGACCAGGACGATGTGAGAGAGGGAGCGTAAGTTGGCCTTGGCAAGATGCCTTGGCACATTCCCCCTTTATCTTTCCCTATTTCCGAAGAAAAATCGGAGTACGTTCCACACTTCTTTCAACAACAGAAACACGATCCCATAGAGCAACGCGTTGCCTATAAAGCATATCGCGTATACTTGAAAATCAGACGATATTCCGGAGACATGCCCAGAGCCGAATATGATAAATGGGCAAATACAAAGCGTCATTTCATCGCTGATAAGCGAAGAAAGGTGACCAGTTTCGACCTCGAATATGGCAAGAGCGGCCATGACCGATCCGACAAAACATCCAATCAGAGGGATTTTTATGATACTCGGTATACTCATATTCGTCACCTAGGATTACGGCGCCTGATTTGATCCCGAACGCGTTTGCTGATTAGCGAGATCGCGCAGAAGACCGCTGGGGAGACGATCGGAAGGAGCATTCATTCCCATGCTTCTAACCACTCCTTCGCCCATATCCACGCAACTTCTCCCCCACGCTTGGTAATTCCCAGGGTGAGAAGAGATCCAAATTATATAGTTTTGCGCTGCTCTTGCTTCTGCCGGCCTAGCATAGATCGTTACCGCCTCCTTGGTTGTTGTTCCAGCGGCGCGCGGTTCGACCTGGCCCGGGACAGAAGCATTTTGAACGAGCTGCCCACCTAACTCAACTTTTTTTGGCGCAAAGCCGACTTCTTTTCCATTTCCGACTGGTTCAGTCACATGTCCGAAGATGTTCGGCCCTTGCCCGCTAACCTCTCTGATCGTGACTGTCACGTTGTGTGCGGCATCATGCTGCGGCGGTGGTGGCGGCGGAGGCTTTGAGTCTTGCAGCGTCGCCTGGGAGTCATCGTTTCCCGAGAAGTCCACCCCATCGACGGGATCATTTGCTACATTTGCATCCCTCTCGGCAAGGCCAGAGGCAATTGTCGGAAAACATAAGAACCACTAGATATTATATTGTTTCTAGTGGATTTTATGATTTTGACATTCGAAAGCACCCTTTGCCGCAAGCGGAACTCGAATGTCAAAATCAATCCACTAGACGAAGCCGACGTTGGTTCCCAGCGTGCTGCCGGCGTAATTGCCGATATTGGGCAAGACCGTCGACA